>JAYSCC010000034.1:0-13226 GCA_041915065.1 Zavarzinia sp. | reverse complement strand
CGACCGAAACGCCGACAATGCCGGCACCCAGGACCACGACGTCAGACTTCGCCATTCCCTCAACCCCGCCAATGAAACCTCAGCGATCATAGCCACCGGCGGGCGGCGAACGAAAGGGCCAGCCGCACATGAGGGCCCCCGCGCCCTGCATGACGCGGGGTCAATGCCCGGGCTTTCAGGCGCGGCGGCGCGCCGCGGTCGGGCGGACCAGGAATTCCAGCCAGTTGGCGATGTCGCGGTTGCGTTCGGCCGGGTCGAGGGTCTGGCGGTCGACGCCGAGCTGCCAGGCCAGGGCCTTGTCCGCCGGCAGGGCCTGGAGCCCGTCGTAGAGGGCGATCACCCGGTCGAGTTCGCCGCCCTCGTGCACGAAACCGTCGCGCTGCATGACCGGGCCATAGCGGCGCAGCACCGCCGCCAGTTCGCCGAAGGAATATTCCGGATGGTACTGCACGCCCCAGAAGATGCCGGCGCCGTGGCGGATCTCGGCCACCTGGACCTCGCTCATCTCGTTGCCGGCGAGCACGGTCATGCCCGCCGGCATCACCTCCACCTCGTCGAGATGGACGCAGAGCGCGTCATAAACCGGGGGACGGCCGGCCAGCAGGGGATGCTCCCGGCCCGCCTCGTTCACCGCGATCTTGCGGGCGACGCCGATCTCCCGCCCCTTCGGATTGGCGCGCACGCTGCCGCCGGCCGCCACCGTGGCGACCTGGAGCCCCCAGCAGGAGCCGAACATGGGCGTGCCGGCGCGGAACACGTCCTGCGCCAGGCGGACCTGAGGTTCGATCGCCGGGCCGCCGTCATAGACGTTGAGGGCGGAACCGGTGATGGCGACGCCGTCATAGGCGCCCAACTCCTCGACCCCCGGCAGGTTGGTGCCGGGGTCGGCCGGATAGCAGATGTCCACCGTGGCATCGGGCGCCAGGTCGCGCAGCAGGGCGGCATAGGCTTCGCCCGCGGGCGCGCCGCCGGAAGCGACCGCCCGCTCCCGCCCCGCCGCCGTATTGCCTTCGACCACCAGAAGCCGCAGTTCCATGTGCCGTCCTTCACCCTATCCCCCGGCGGCGAGGTCGCCCGATTGCGCCGCGCGGAAGATCTTCTCCATGTCGGCGGCGGCGGCGGGGCGCGGATTGGTCCCGGTCGAGGGATCGTGTTCCGCCATCACGCCGATTTCCGCCGCCCGCGCCAGGGGCACCTGGACCTCGCCGAGACTGGCGGGAATGCCGAGTGCCTTGCGGAAGCCGAGCAGCCAGTCGAGCACGCCGTCGAAATCCGCCCGGGGCAGATCCAGCACCCGGGCGAGCAGCGGCATGCGGTCCTCGATGGCCGGCCGGTTGTAGACCATCACATAGGGAAGGATGACGGCGTTCGCCAGTCCATGCGGCGTGTCGTAGAGCACGCCGAGGGGGTGCGCGATCGAATGGGTCGCCCCCAGGCCCTTCTGGAAAGCGGTCGCCCCCATGGTGGCGGCGGCCAGCATCTTGGCCCTGGCCTCGATATCGTCGCCCTTGGTATAGGCGCGGGGCAGGTAATCCTTCACCAGCCGCATGCCTTCGAGGGCTATGCCGTCGGCCAGCGGATGGAAGCCGGGCGCCGAATAGGCTTCGAAGCAATGGGTGAAGGCGTCGAGCCCGGTCCAGGCGGTGACATGGGGCGGCAGGCCGACGGTCAGCTCCGGATCCTCGATCACCAGGACGGGCAGCATCTTCGGGTGGAAGATGATCTTCTTGGTCGAGGTGGCACCGTCGGTCAGCACCGCGGCACGGCCGACTTCGGAGCCGGTGCCGGCCGTCGTGGGCACCGCGATCACCGGGGCGATGCCGGCGGGATCGGCCCGCGTGTACCAGTCACCCACATCCTCGAAATCCCAGACCGGCCGCGTCTGCCCGGACATGAAGGCGATCAGCTTGGCGACGTCCATGGCCGAGCCACCGCCAAAAGCCACCACCCCGTCGTGCCCGCCGGCCCGATAGAGGGCGAGGCCGTCGGTCAGATTGGCTTCGACCGGGTTGGAGCGAATGTCGGCATAGAAGCCGGGCGAGAGGCCGCCGTCGCGCAGCACCGCCATGGCACGGGCGGCGATGGCGCTGGTCTCCAAGCCCTTGTCGGTGACGAAGAGGGGTTTCAGGATGCCGGCGCCGCGGCAAGCGTCGGCCAGTTCGGCGATGCGCCCGGGCCCGGCCAGCACGCGGGTCGGGTAATTCCAGGCGCCCTTCAGGGTGGCGGTCATGCTCGCCTCTCTCAAATCTTGCTGCGCAGGTGGAAGCTCTTCGGCCTTGTCAGATGCTCGTAGCCGACGCGCGACAGGGTGGCGCCGCGCCCGGTGTCCTTGACCCCGGTCCAGGCCAGTGCCGGGTCGAGGTAATCGCAGCGGTTCATGAACACCGTGCCGGTCTCCAGCCGGTCGCCGATCGATTCCGCCGCCGCGACGTCCGAGGTCCAGATCGCCGCGGTCAGGCCATAGGCGCTGTCGTTCATCAGCTCGATCGCCGCCTCGTCGGAAGCAACGCGCATGATCCCGGCGACCGGGCCGAAGGTCTCCTCCGTCATCAGGCGCATGGATTGGCCGACGTCCACCACCACTTGGGGCGCCAGATAGGGCGAGCCCGGCCGGTCGGCGGCGAAATGGCGGGGATCGATCAGCGCGCGGGCGCCTTGCGCTACCGCCTCGGCGACCTGGGCGCGGACGAATTCGGCGCTCGATGTCCGCACCATCGGGCCGAGGTTGGTGGCGGGATCGGTCGGATCGCCCAGCCTGTACCCCTTGGCGAATTCAACCACCCCTTCGACGAAGGCGTCGTAGAGACTGTCGTGGACATAGACGCGCTCGATGCCGCAGCAGCTCTGCCCCGAATTGAAGAAGATGCCGTCGGCGATATTCTCGATCGCATGGGCGAGGTTGGCATCGGCCCGGACATAGGCCGGATCCTTGCCGCCGAGTTCGAGGCCGGCGGTGCCGAAGCCGCCTTCCATCGCCTGCACCACCGCGTGACCGCCTGCGACCGAACCGGTGAAACAGACATGGGCAATCCTGGAATCGCCGATCAGTCGCGCCGTATCGGCGTGCGAGAGATCGAGATGCTGGAACACCCCGGGCGGCAGGCCGGCGGCATCGGCGGCGGCCTGGAAGCGGTCGGCCACCAGGGGCGTCTGGTGGCTGTGCTTCAGGATCACGACATTGCCGGCCGCGAGCGCCGGAACCACCGCATTGACCGCGGTGAGATAGGGATAGTTCCAGGGCGCCACCACCGCGACCACGCCGAGGGGTGCCCGCTTCACCGCGCGGACGAAGCCTTCTTTCGGCCCGGGATCGACCGGCGCCAGCGCCTGCGGCGCCAGGCCGATCATGTAACGCGCCCGTTCCTCGAAGCCGCGCACCTCACCCGGCGTCTGAGATACCGGGCGGCCCATCTGCCAGGTCAGCTCGGGGGCGATCTCGCCCGCCATCGCGACCATGGCGTCGACCAGGGCGGTCAGGCGGGCCAGCCGTTCGGCAAGCGGTGTCGCCGCCCACATATAGGCAGCGCCGGTCGCCTGCAACAGCGCCGCCTCGATCGCGGCATGGTCGGCCAGGGGGCGGGAGACATAGGTTCGCCCGTCTACCGGGCTGATGGTTTGAATCATGCCGGACATCAGATGATCTCGAAATAGCGGGCCAATTGCCAATCGGTAACAGCGCGGCGGGCTTCCCGTTCTTCCCATTCACGCGTCGCCGCGAAGTGATGCACAAATTCCTCGCCGAAGAGGGCCTTGGCCGGCTTGGACTTCGCCAGGCGGGACGCCGCCTCGCCCAGGCTGCGCGGCAGTTGCCGCTTGGCCGGATGCTTCACCGCGTAACCATTGCCGACCACGGCGGGGTCGGGCTCGATCTTATGTTCGATGCCCCAGAGGCCGGAGCCGATCGCGGCCGCCAGCGCCACATAGGGATTGATGTCGGCGGCCGCGACCCGGTATTCGACCCGCTGGCTCTTCGGGCTGCCCGGAATGACGCGGAGCGCGCAGGTCCGGTTCTCCACCCCCCAGGTCGCGTCGGTCGGCGCCCAGAAGCCGGGGATCAGCCGCGTGTAACTATTGACGGTGCAGGCAACCATGCCGAGAAGTTCCGGCATCAGCGCCTGCTGACCGCCGACGAACCAGCGCATGGTGTCCGACATGTTGAAGGGCTTGCCCGCGTCATGGAACACCGACTTGCCGCCCTTGCCCTTCAAGGAGACGTGGAGGTGGCCGGATTGGCCCGGCCAGTCGTGCGACCATTTGGCCATGAAGGTGGCCATCAGATTGCGGCGCTGCGCCAGGACCTTGGTAAAGGTCTTGAACAGGGCGGCGCGGTCGGCCGCCTCCAGCGCTTCCGAATAGGTGATGGCGGCTTCGAGCACGCCCGCTCCGGTCTCCGTGTGCAGTCCTTCGAGCGGCATCCGCATCGCTTCGCAAAGCGCCAGCAGGTCGCGGTAGAATTCGGCATGGACCGAGGAGCGCAGCACCGAATAGCCGAAGAAGCCGGGCGTCAGGTTCTTCAAGCCGCGGTAGTGCTTCTCGCGGATCGAATGGGGCGTCTCGTCGAACAGGAAGAATTCGAATTCCGCCGCGGCGCTGACCGCAAAGCCCATGTCGGCCGCCCTTTTCAGGACCCGGCGCAGCACGCCGCGCGGGCAGACCGCCTCCGCCCCATCGGCGAATTCGCCGAGGAAGAGCAGCATGTCGCCCTCGTCCGGCACCGCCCGGCAGGTTTCCGGCACCACGCGCACGGGCGCGTCCGGATAGGCGGTGTGCCAGCCGGTGTAACGCACATTGTCATAGAGCTGGTCGTTCGAATCCCAGCCGAGCACGACGTCGCAGAAGCCGAAGCCGTTGTCGAGGGCGGAAAAGAACTTCTCCCGCGACATGTATTTCCCGCGCATGATGCCGTCGACGTCGAAAACCCCGACCTTGACATGGGTCAGGCCGCGTTCCTCGACGATCGCCCGTGCATCGGCGGCGGTTCTCACCTCCACCGGCAACATGGCAAACTTCCTCCCGATTTTTTCTTATGGAAACCCGGCCGCGTCGAGCGCGGCCGGGGTACTAGGGTGTAATCAACCGGGTTCGCCGACCGCGGCTTCCGCCGCCTTGATCTCGGCGGCACGCTTCTTGATCATGTCGCCGACCGGCGGGCCCTTGAAGCGGCGGCGTTCGATGGCGAACCAGCCGACCAGGAGCAGCACCACGATGCCCAGGCTGTAGTTGACCAGGATATCGTTCGGCGGCTGCAGGCCGAGGAACAGCAGGGCCAGCGCGAAGATCACGGTGATCACCGCGAAGGGCTTCGACATGGCCCCCAGGCGGAACGGCCCGAAGGTGGTCCAGGTCTTACCCTCGGCGAAGAAGCCGGCCGCGATCGGCATCGCATAGGAGAGATAGAGGAAGACGGCGCAGCCCGCCGCCAGTGCCGCGAAAGCCGGCGAATAGAGGGTGGAGACATAGGCGAGGATCGCGGCGACCCAGACGGCATAGACCGGCGTGCGGTGGGTCGGGCTCACCTTGGCCAGGATCTTGGGCAGACCGCCGTCACGCGCGAAGGCGAAGAGCATGCGCGAGAAGGAGGTGAGGCCGGCCAGCGCACAGAGATAGTTGGCCGCCACGATGCCGATATAGAGCGCGTCCTTCAAAGGCTTCGGGATCGAGGTGCCGTCGATCGTCCAGAAGATGACGTTCAGGCCCTGCTTGGCGCCTTCCGTCGTGTCCGGCATGGCCAGCACGAAGGAGCAGATCATGAAATAGCCGAACAGGAACGACCAGAACACCGAGGTCAGCATGCCGCGCGGCACGCTGGTCTGGGCCGAACGGGTCTCTTCCGAGGTATGAGCCGAGGCGTCGAAGCCGGTCACCGTATAGGCCGGCAGCAACATGCCGAGACCGAAGGCCAGGATGGCCGAGCCGGTCGCCGGCCAGACCCCGCCACCCGCGTCGCCCGTGTTGTTCACGAAGGTGAAGAGACGCGAAAGGTCGATCGAGGGCGCCGAGATCAGCAGGGCGACGGTCAGCACGATAGCGACCACCAGGATCAAATAGCCCGAGAAATCGGTCAGGATCGTGGTGGCGCGGATGCCGACGTGGTTGAACACCGCCTGGCTGGTCAGGATGATCGCCACCGCGACGAGCTGCGAGGTGAGCCCGTAACCCGAGACGTCGACCCCGAAGACACCGCCGAGCACGAGATCGCGGAACAGCAGCCAGACGCCGACGTCGACCGAAGCGACGACGAAGACGAGGCCGAGCAGGTTGATCCAGGCGCAAGCCCAGCCCCAGCCGCGGCCGCCCAGGATCGACGCCCAGTGATAGAGGCCGCCCGCGGTCGGATAGGCCGAGGCGATCTGCCCCATGGAAGCCGCCACGATCAGCGACAGAATGCACGAGAGCGGCCAGCCGAGCCCGATCGAGGCGCCGCCGCCGGCCGAAAAGCCGAGCTGGAAGGCGGTGATGCCGCCGGCCAGAATGCAGATGATCGAGAAGGAGATGGCGAAATTGGAAAAGGCGCTCATGCGCCTTTCGAGTTCCTGGGCATAGCCCATGCTGTGCAGGACCTGGACATCCTTATGATGCTCGGCCTCTGTATAACCGCTCTCTGACCCAGACATGGTTGTACTCCCCTGCACCCGTTGCGAGATTGGACCGAAGAAGCCACTCCCTGGCCGGGCTTTTGCGCCCGAGTTGTTCGAATGATCGTTCCAAAGTGTCACGAGACTGTCAATGCTGGCACGAATGGTCCAAGCTGATCCGACCCTCGTCCGGCCAAGAAAAGGAGGAAACACGGATGCCAAGCCTCGCCCGCGCGGTAACCCGTTCCGCCGCCCACCCGCTTCGCCAGGGTGAGACCGTGCTCGACCGGGTGCAGGCCGTGATGGCCGACCTGACCCCGCGCGAAGCCTTGGCCGGCGGCCATCTGCTCGCCACCTATCCGATGGCGGGCCTCGGCTCGATCGGCGCCTTCGCCCGCGGCGCCGGTACCAGCCCGCAATCGGTGCTGCGTTTCGTGAGCAAGCTCGGCTTCGCCGGCTACGGCGCCTTTCAGGCGGCGCTGAAGCACGAGGTCGCGGCCGGCCTGCAATCGCCCTTGGAACGGCTCACGGCGGCGACCACGCGGCGCCCGCGCCAGGACGATTTCCTGGCCCGTTTCGCCGCCCGCGTCGCCCAGAACATGGCCACCACCTTCGCCCAGGTACCGCGCGCCGATTTCGAACGCGCCGCCCGGATGCTGGCCGAGCCGCGCCGCCGCATCCAGGTCCTGGGCGGGCGCTTCACCCAGACCCTGGCGCATTATCTGGCGCTGCACCTCGACATCGTGCGCGGCAATGTGCTGCGTCCCGACGCCCAGGCTGATGCCTGGGCCGACCGGCTGGCCGATCTCGGGCGGAACGACGTCGTCGTGCTGTTCGACATTCGCCGCCATTCGACCACGATCGGCCGCTTCGCCGAGGCCGCCGCCGCGCGCGGCGCCGACATCATCCTGCTGACCGACCAGCGCGAGACGCCCTCGACACCGCATGCGCGCATCCTGCTGACCGCCGAAGTGCGGACCGAGGGCACCTGGGATTCGACCGCCGCCCTCTTCGCCCTCACCGAAGCCCTGATCGCCCGGGTGAGCGCCCTGGCCGGCCCGAAACTGGAAAAACGCCTGGCCGCGATCGAGGAATTGCGCAAGGCCCTGAGGCCGATGCCTAGTCCAGGCGAGGGATGACGCCGCCGGGCCGCTCCCGCACCTTGGCGCCGAGTTTCGCCAGGCCAGGACAGCCCATGAACATTTCCCCTTCCCTCGCCGGACGCACCGCCCTGGTCACCGGCGGCAGCGGTGCGATCGGCGCCGCCTGCGCCGACCGCCTGCTCCAGGACGGCGCCGCCGTCCTCCTGATGGCGCGCCGGCCGGAGGAGCTGGAAGCTGCCCGCGCCCGCCTCGCCGCCCGCCATCCGGGCGCCACGGTCGCGGTCTCGGCCGGTGACGCCTGTTCGGAAGCGGACGTCTGCCGCGCCCTCGAGGCCGCCCATGGGCTGCAAGGCCGGCTCGACATGGTCGTCGCCACGGTGGGCGGCAGCCTGGGCCTGAAACCCCTGGTATTACATTCGCTCGACAGTTTTCGCCTGGTGATCGAGCGGAACCTGACCAGTGCCTTCCTGGCTCTTCGTTTCGGCATTCCGATGCTGGAACAGGGCGGTTCCATCACCTGCATCTCGTCGGTCTGCGCCAGCCTGCCCTCGACCCACCTGACACCCTATGGCGCGGCCAAGGCGGCGGTCGAGGCGATGGTGAAGGGAGCGGCCAAGGAATGCGCCCGCCTCGGCGTCCGGGCGAACGCCGTGCGCCCCGGCATGACGGTCGCCGCCGGGGTGAAATCGATGTTCGGCGAAGAAGTGATGGCCGCCCGCGCCCGCGAGGTGATCCCCATGGGCCGCCCGGCCGATCCCTCGGAAGTCGCCGAAGCCGTCCGCTACCTCGCCACCGCGAATTGGGTGACCGGCCAGAGCTTCGCCGTCGACGGCGGCACCGAACTCGCCCTCAACCGCGCCAACGACGACGCCGACACCGAACTCTTCGGCAAGGACTGGCCGGCGCCCTGGTCGAAGGCGCCGTAACCTCAAACGTCCAGATTGGCCACCGCCAGCGCGTTTTCCTGGATGAATTCGCGGCGGGGGTCGACCACGTCGCCCATCAGCTTGGCGAACATTTCGTCGGCCGTGTCGGCATGGGTGACCTTGACCTGGAGGAGGGTGCGCGCCTCGGTGTCCAGGGTGGTTTCCCAGAGCTGCTCGGGGTTCATCTCGCCGAGGCCCTTGTAGCGCTGGATGCTGAGGCCCTTGCGGCCGATCGTGAGCACGGTTTCGAGGAGATCAGTCGGGCTGTGGATCTTGGTCTCGCCGTCCTTGCGGAGCAGGCGGGCCGGCTCGCCGTAGAGGGCCTGGAGTTCGGGCGCCAGTTCGTCGAGGCGGATCGCCTCGGCCGAGCGGTCCAGGCTGGCATCCAGGGCATGGGCTTCGCGCACGCCGCGCACTTCGCGGGCGACGATCAGTGTGTTGTCGACGCCGACTTCGCCGCCCCAACCGTCCTCGCCTTCCCGCGCCAGGCGGTCGAGGCGGGATGCCAGGCGTTCCGCGGCCGCCTGGATGCGGGCAGGATCGGCCAGCACCGCCGGGTTGAGCGCACCCGCGATCGCCGCATGTTCCACCACCGGCAGGGCATAGCGCCGGGCCGGTGCCGCCAGCAGGCTGCGCACCACGCGGGCCTGCTGCACCACGGCACGCAGGTCGTTACCGGCGCGCTGAGTGCCATCGCCCAGCACGAGCACGGCACCGTCGAGGCCGACATCGATCAGATTGTCTTCGAGCGCGCGCTCGTCCTTCAGATAGACCTCGGAAGAACCGCGCTTGATCTTGTAGAGCGGCGGCTGCGCGATATAAAGATAGCCGCGCTCGATCATCTCCGGCATCTGACGATAGAAGAAGGTCAGCAGCAGGGTGCGGATGTGGGCGCCGTCCACGTCCGCGTCGGTCATGATGATGATCCGGTGATAGCGGATCTTGTCGATGTTGAAATCGTCGCGCCCGATACCGGTGCCGAGCGCCGTGATCAGGGTGCCGATCTCCTGGCTGGACAGCATCTTGTCGAACCGGGCGCGTTCCACGTTGAGGATCTTGCCGCGCAACGGCAACACGGCCTGGAAGGCGCGGTTCCGCCCCTGCTTGGCCGAGCCACCTGCCGAGTCACCCTCGACGATGAAGAGTTCGGACTTGGCGGGGTCGCGTTCCTGGCAGTCGGCCAGCTTGCCCGGCAGGTTGGAGACGTCGTAGGCGCCCTTCCGCCGCGTCATCTCGCGCGCCTTCCTGGCCGCTTCGCGCGCCGCCGCCGCCTCACAGACCTTGGAGACCAGGGCGCGGGCCGGGCCCGGATGCTCCTCGAACCATTGCTGGAGCTTTTCGTTGATCAGGCTCTCGACCGCCGGACGGACTTCGGAGGAGACCAGCTTGTCCTTGGTCTGGCTGGAGAATTTGGGATCCGGCACCTTGACCGAGAGGACGCAGGTCAGCCCTTCGCGGGCATCGTCGCCGGTCAGCGTCACCTTCTCCTTCTTGGCGATGCCGCTCTCGTTGGCGTAACCGTTCACGGTTCGCGTCAGAGCGCCGCGGAAGCCGGCCAGATGGGTGCCGCCGTCACGCTGCGGGATGTTGTTGGTGAAGCAGAGCACATTCTCGTGATAGCCGTCGTTCCACTGCAGGGCGGCGTCGACGATGATGCCATCCTTCTCGCCCCGGATCACGATCGGCGCCTCGACCAGCGCCTTCTTGTTACGGTCGAGGTAACGCACAAAGGCTTCGACACCGCCTTCGTAGTGGAGATCGGCGACCTTGGGCTCGACGCCGCGGCGGTCTTCGAGCACGACACGAACACCCGAATTCAGGAACGCCAGCTCGCGCAGGCGGTGTTCCAGCGTCTCGTAATCGAACACGACCTGGGTGAAGGTCTCGGTCGAGGGCAGGAAGGTGACCTGGGTCCCGGTCTTGCCGTCCGACGGGCCCACCACCTTCAGCGGCGCCACCGGCGTGCCGTGGCGGAAGCGCATGTAATGCTCCTCCCCGTCGCGCCAGATGCGGAGGTCGAGCCAGCTCGACAGCGCGTTGACCACCGAAACGCCGACGCCGTGCAGACCGCCCGAGACCTTATAGGTATCCTGGTTGAACTTCCCGCCCGCGTGGAGCTGGGTCATGATCACTTCGGCGGCGGAAACGCCTTCGCCCTCGTGGATCTGGGTCGGCACGCCGCGGCCGTTGTCCTCGACCGTGGCGGAACCGTCGGCGTTCAGGGTGACCAGCACGCGGTCGCAATAGCCGGCCAGGGCTTCGTCGATCGCATTGTCGACCACCTCATAGACCATGTGATGCAGGCCCGAGCCGTCGTCGGTATCGCCGATATACATGCCGGGACGCTTGCGCACGGCATCGAGGCCCTTGAGCACCTGGATCGCCTCGGCGCCGTAATGGGCGGCACCTTCCACGGTATCGCGGCGATGGGACTCGTTCGTGCTCATGATCGATGAACCTTCAGGGTTACGCGGCCGCGGCGACATGGCCGTCGCGGACGTCGAAAAATTGGGCCCGGCCCTCGAGGCCGGCGAAAAGCGACCGTTCGGTGCCGGTCAGGAAGGCCTGGCGCCCCTGCCCCGCGATCAGGTCGTAGAGCAGGCCGCGCCGGCCGGGATCGAGATGGGCCGCGACCTCGTCGAGGAGGAGGAGCGGCGCCCGCCCCTCGTCCCGCGCCACCAGGGAAGCCTGGGCCAGCACGATGGCGATCAGCAGGGCCTTCTGCTCGCCGGTCGAACATTGCCCGGCGGGCAGGCCCTTGCCGGCATGGGTCACGGCGAGGTCGCCCCGGTGCGGCCCGACGGTCTGGGCACCGGCCTCGGCATCGCGGCCACGGGCGGCGGCGAGCGTCGCCTTCAGGCGCGCCGCCACGGCTTCCGCCGTCGCTTCGGGCCAAGTCTCCACTTCGCCGGTCAGGGCGAGTCCGGCGCGGGGAAAGGGGCTCTCCCCCGCCTGCATTTCGGCATTCAATTCCGCCACCGTGGCGCGGCGGGCCAGGGCGATCTCGGCCCCCTCGCCCGCCAGGCGCTCTTCCAGCACGGCGAGCCAGGCGGGATCGCGCCGCCCTTCAGCGAGCAGGCGCAGGCGTTCCTCGCGCGCCTTGTCATAGGCGATATGGGCGTCGGCATGGCCGGGCCGGCGCGCCATCACCAAACGGTCGAGGAACCGGCGCCGGCCGCTCGCCCCCTCGGTCCACAGCCGGTCCATGGAGGGCGTCAGCCAGAGCAGGGAAAGTTCGCGGGCGAGGCTCGCCTGGGTCACCTGCGATCCGTCGCGCTTCACCTGGCGCCGCTCGCTGCCGGGCGTCACCGCGGTACCGATCTCGACCGGGGCGGGCAGGTCGCCGCCCTCGATCCTGGCCGCCACGGCGAAACCGCCGCTGCCGCCGATGCGCGCGATTTCCGCCGCCTTGGCGTGGCGGATGCCGCGCCCGGGCGAGAGCAGGGAGACGGCTTCGAGGACATTGGTCTTGCCCGCGCCATTAGGCCCGGCGAGCACCACAGGCCGCCCGTCGAGGCGCAGTTCCTGGCGCTCGTAACAGCGGAAGTCGGTCAGCACCAGCCGGCCGAGATGGCGCCCGGCCGCGGCCGGATCCCCCTCCCTCGCCGCCTGGAGAGCAACCATCTGGCCTCAGACCCGCATCGGCATGAGGACGTAGAGCGTCGCCTCGTCGCCCTGGTCGCGCACCAGGGTGGGCGCCAGAGAATCCGCCAGCACCATGCGCAGCACGTCGGATTCGATCTGCTGGGTGATGTCGAGCAGATATTTGGCGTTGAAGCCGATCTCCATCGGGCTCGACCGGTAGGAGGCCGCCACTTCCTCGACCGCCGAGCCGTTGTCCGGGCTGGTCACCGAAAGGGTGATGCGGTCCTGGTCGAGGATCAGCTTCACCGCACGGGTCTTGTCGGTCGAAATCGTGGAGACGCGGTCGACCGCGGCGGCGAAGAGCCGGGGATCGACTTCGAGCAGCTTGTCGTTCGCGGTCGGGATGACGCGGGAATATTCGGGGAAGCTGCCGTCGATCAGCTTCGAAGTCAGCACGACATCGTCGAAGGCGAAGCGGATCTTGGTATCGGAGAGGGCGATCTCGACGTCGCCTTCCGTCTCCTCGATCAGCTTGCGGACTTCGTTCACGGTCTTGCGCGGCACGATGGCGCCGGGCATGCCGGCGGCCCCGGTGGGCAGCGGCACCTCGAAGCGGGCGAGCCGGTGGCCGTCGGTCGCGACCCCGCGCAGCACCGCGAGGCCCGAGGAATCCGCGGCATGGACATAGATGCCGTTCAGGTAATAGCGGGTCTCTTCGGTCGAGATCGCGAAACGGGTCTTGTCGATCAGGTCGCGCAGGGCGGTGGCCGGCAGGGTGAAGCTGTGCGGCAGGCCGGCGTCGGTGATGACCGGGAAATCCTCCCGCGGCAGGCATTGGAGCTGGAAGCGCGAGCGCCCGGCGGCGAGCGTCATGCGCCCTCCGTCCTGGCCCTTATAGGTCAGCTCGACGTCCGTCCCCTCGGGCAGCTTGCGCACGATGTCGAACAGCGTATGTGCCGGGGCCGTGGTGGCGCCGGCCTGGACCACATTGGCCGGCACGCTCTCGACGATGGCGAGGTCGAGGTCGGTCGCGGTCA
>JAYSCC010000033.1:0-13328 GCA_041915065.1 Zavarzinia sp. | reverse complement strand
CAGGGCCGGGCGAAGTCCCGGCCATCCACGATCGCTCGTTGCCGACAGTGTTCGCGTGGATGCCCGGGACGAGCCCGGGCATGACGACGGCAGAAGGCTGACGGTTCTTACCGCAGCAGTTCGCCGGCGATGATCAGCTTGCGGACTTCGGACGTGCCGGCGCCGATTTCCAGGAGCTTGGAGGCGCGGTAGAGGCGGTTGATTTCCGATTCGCGCATATAGCCGGCGCCGCCGAAGATCTGCACGGCGTCGGAGACGACGCGGGTGCAGCCTTCCGCGGCATAGAGGATGCAGGAAGCGGTCAGCTTGTGGATGTCGCCCCTTCCGCCGGCGCCTTCCTCGAGGCCGTTCGCCTCGGCCAGCGTCCGGTAGCAATAGGTCTTCATCGTCTCGATCGTGGTCCACATGTCGGCCAGCTTGGCCTGGATCATCTGGAACGAGGCGATCGGCTTGCCGAACTGCTGGCGCGTCTTGGCATAGTCGAGGGCGAGGTCGAAGGCCCGCTCCGCCATGCCGAGGTTGATCATGGCGACGATGGCACGCTCGAGGTCGAGGCCGGACATGACGACGGCGACGCCCCGGTTCTCGGCGCCTACCAGGTTTTCCGCCGGCACGATGCAGTCATCGAACACCAGTTCGGCCGTGGTCGAACCGCGGAAGCCCATCTTGTCGAGCTTCTGGGCGACCGCGAAACCGGGGAAGTCCTTCTCGATCACGAAGGCGGAAATGCCTTTGGCGCCGGCCGCTTTGTCGGTCTTGGCATAGACCAGCAGATAGTCCGCCACCGGGCCGTTGGTGATGAAGAGCTTCCGCCCGTTCAGCACGTAGTGATCGCCCTCGCGCCGCGCCGTGGTGGCCATGGAGCCGAGCGCGTCCGAACCGGCGCCGGGCTCGGTCAGGCCCAACGCCCCGATCTTGGTGCCGTCGATCAGGCCGGGCAGATAGCGCTGGCGGATCGAATCATTGGCGTTCCGCGCGATATTGTTCAGGCACAGGTTCTCGTGCGCGACATAGGAGAGCGCGATCGCGTGGTTCCAGCGCGCGATGCCCTGGGCGATCAGGCCGGAGGTGAAGAAATCGGCCCCGGCGCCGCCCAGTTCCGGCTCCGCCGTGACGCCCAGGAAGCCCATGGAGGCGAGGGCCGGCATGGCTTCCGGCGGCCAATATTCCTCGTCATCCATCTTCTGGGCGAGGGGGTAGAGGTCGCTCTTGGCGAAACGGTCGGCCTGGTCCAGCACTTCCTGCTGGTCGGGGGTCAGGCGGAAGCCGTTCAGGGCGGTGGCGTTCACGCGCAGGTCGGCTGCGACGGCGGTCATGATGGTCTCCTCCGGGGCCGGGGTTCAGTTCCCCGGTTGACATGCTCAAAATGAAGCATATTCAATATGGCCCGAGAGGCAAGGGGGGAAGCGCAATGCCCGTGATCAGTGCGAAGAGGATGCAGGACCGGATCGACACCATCGTCGAGGCCGCGTCGACCGTCTTTGCCGCCAAGGGCTTCGAAGCCGCCTCGATCGCCGAGATCGCTCGCACCGCCGATGTCTCGGACGGGCTGATCTATCGCTATTTCTCCAATAAGCGCGACCTGCTCTACCGCGTGCTCCAGGCCTTCTACGAGCGGGTGGTGGGCGACCTCGCGGCCGAGGCGGCCAAGGGTAAGAGCTTCCAGGAGAAGCTGCACCAACTGGTCCGCCGCCATCTGGAAACCTTCGTCGCCGATCGCGGGCTGTGCCGCCTGTTCCTTTCCGAAGTCCGGATCGCCAGCGACTACCGGGGCTCCGCGATCGAGGCGCTGCACCGGCGCTATGCCGCCGTGCTCACCGCCCTGATCGAGGACGGCATCGCCAAGGGCGAGGTCAAGCCCGAGGTTTCCGCCCGCCTGGTGCGCGACGTCATCTTCGGTGCCATCGAGCATATCGCCTGGCCCTATGTGAACGGCGACGGCCGCCTCGACGTCGCCGCCACCGCCGCCACCGTCACCGCCCTGATCTGCGGCGGCATCTGCCTCACCCCCAAGGCCTGAGACATGAGCCATCACTTTCCCTTCGACACCGTCCTGGTCGCCAACCGGGGCGAAATCGCCCTCCGCATCCTGCGCACCGTGAGGCGCCTGGGGCTCAAGGGCGCCCTGGTCTTCCACGCCGCCGACAAGGGCGCACCCGCGATCGCCGCCGCCGACATCGCGATCGAGATCAAGGGGCCGAGCCCCGTGGCCGCCTTCCTGGATGCTGCCCAGATCGTCGCAGCGGCCAAGGCGGCGGGCGCCGGTGCGATCCATCCAGGCTATGGCTTCCTTTCGGAAAACGCCGGTTTCGCCCGCGCCGTGGCGGCCGCCGGTATCGCCTTCGTCGGGCCGGAGCCGGCCGCGATCGAACTGATGGGCGACAAGGTGCGGGCGCGGAAATTCGTCGCCGACCGCGGCTTTCCGGTCGCTCCCTCGGCGATCGAGGACGACGATCCGGCGAGCTTCGTCGAGCGGGCCCGGGCGGTCGGCGCCCCCTTGCTCATCAAGCCCTCGGCCGGTGGCGGCGGCAAGGGCATGCGGATCGTGCGCGACCTCGCCGTGCTCGACGAGGAGATCCTGCGCGCCCGCTCGGAAGGTCAGCGCTATTTCGGCGACGGCCGCCTCTATGTCGAACGCTTCGTCGAAAACCCGCGCCATATCGAGGTGCAGGTGATGGGCGACGCCCACGGCAATGTGATCCACCTGCACGAGCGCGAATGCTCGGTCCAGCGCCGCTTCCAGAAGATCGTGGAGGAAACGCCGTCGCCCGCGCTGAGCCCCGAACAACGGAAGGCGATCTGCGAGACCGCGGCAGGCATCGCCAAGGCGGCGAATTACCGGAACGCCGGCACGGTCGAATTCATCTATGGCGGCGGGGAATTCTATTTCCTCGAAATGAACACCCGCCTCCAGGTCGAACACCCGGTAACCGAAGAGATTACGGGCCTCGACCTCGTCGAGATCCAGCTCCGCGTCGCCGCGGGCGAAGCGCTGCCCCTCGCGCAGGACAAGGTGCCGAGCCAGGGCCATGCAATCGAGCTTCGGATCTATGCCGAGAGCCCGGCGCGCGGTTTCGTGCCGACGACCGGCAAGGTGCTGGCGCTCGATTGGCCTGTGGGCCCGGGCATCCGCGTCGATTCCGGCATCGCCGCCGGCCAGGCGGTGACCACCGCCTTCGACCCCATGCTGGCCAAGCTGATCGTCCATGGCGCCGACCGGGCCGAAGCCATTGCCAAGGCCCGCGCGGCCCTGCGCGACACCGTGCTGCTCGGCTGCGAGACCAACACCGGCTTCCTCGATCGCCTGCTGGCCGATCCGGTCTTTGCCGAGGGCGAGGTCCATACCGGCACGCTGGATGCGAGGCCGGACATCGCGGCCGAACCGGCCCTGACCCCGGCCGAGGTGACGGGCGTGCTGGCCGCCGCCGGCCTGTCGCTCCGCCCGACGCGGGACGCCGCCGATCGCATTCCTGAGATTCATGCCGCCATGGGCCATTGGCGCAACTGAGAAGACGATACCCTATGCGTCACCTCCTCCTGATCGACGAGGCCGAATACGAAATCGGCCTCGTCCCCGCCCCCATCGGCGACGGCGCCTATCGCTTGCTGCTGGGCGACGAGAGCATTCCCGTCTCGCTCGACGGTGCCGTGCTGACCGTCGGCCCGGCGCGCGAGAAGGTCGCGGTCGCCGTCGACGGCAATGTCGCCTTCGTGCATTTCCGGGGCCGCGCCCACCGCGTCGAATTCCGCGACGCGATCGATCGTTTCGCCAAGGGAGCCACGGGCGGCGGGGCGGATTCGATTGCCGCGCCCATGCCCGGTTCGGTCGTCTCGGTTGCCGTTTCGGCCGGCGATGCGGTGCAGGCCGGCCAGGTCCTCATGGTGATCGAGAGCATGAAGCTCGAGACCGCGATCAAGGCGCCGCGCGACGGCGTGATCGAGACCGTGCATGTGGCGCCCGCCAAGACCTTCAACAAGGGGGCGGCCCTGATCGCCCTCCAGGCCGCGGAGTGAGCTGATGCGCCTGATCGACAGCCTGATCGACACCACCTCGGCCGACTTCCAGGCCAATGCCACGCACAACCGGAACTTGGCGGAGGGCCTGCGCGAGCGTCACCGCAAGGCCCGTTTCGAACGCCCGGTGCGCGACCTCGAACGTCTCGCCCGTCAGGGCAAGATGACGGTGCGCGAGCGGATCGAAGCCCTGCTCGATCCCGGCACGCCCTTCTTCGAACTCTCGACGCTGGCGGCCAACCAGGCTTACGGCGGCGAAGTGCCCGGGGCCGCGATCGTCACCGGCATCGGCATCATCGCCGGCCAGGAAGTGGTGATCCATGCCGACGATCCGGCGGTGAAGGGCGGGGCCTGGTATCCGCTCTCGGTCAAGAAGATCGTCCGCGCGCTCGACATCGCGGTCGAGAACCGCCTGCCGGTGGTGCATCTCTGCGATTCCGCGGGCGGCTTCCTGCCGCTCCAGGCCGATCTCTTCGCCGACAAATATCTGGCCGGGCGGATCTTCCGGAACCAGTCGATCCTGTCCAAGCTGGGTGTGCCGCAGGTGGCCATCGTGCTCGGCCATTGCACGGCCGGCGGCGCCTATATCCCGGCGCTCTCGGAATATAATGTGATCGTGCGCGGTACGGGGGCGATCTTCCTCGGCGGCCCGCCGCTGGTGAAGGCGGCGACCGGCGAAGTGGTCACGGTCGACGAGTTGGGCGGCTGCGACACCCATACCCAGATTTCCGGCACCGCCGACTATCCGGCCGACAGTGAGCGCCATGCGCTGGCCATCGCGCGCGATATCGTCGGCACCTGGAAACGGGCCGAGAAGCTGAAGATCGAGCGGATCCGCCCGGAAGATCCGCATTACGATCCGCAGGAGCTTTACGGCATCATCCCGCGCGATATCAAGGTGCAGTTCGACATGCGTGAAGTGATCGCCCGCCTGGTCGACGGCAGCCGTTTCCACGAATATCAGCCGGCCTATGGCACCACGTTGATCTGTGGCTTTGCCCATCTCTGGGGCATGAGGGTCGGCATCATCGGCAACAACGGCGTGCTGTTCAACGACAGCTCGCTGAAGGGCGCCCATTTCATGCAATTGTGCGACCAGAACCGCACCCCGATCCTGTTCCTGCAAAACATCACCGGTTACATGGTGGGGCGCGAATACGAACACCGCGGCATCACCAAGGACGGCGCCAAGATGATCATGGCGGTCTCCGGCCTCGAAGTGCCGAAGATCACGGTGATCGTCAACGGTTCCTTCGGCGCCGGCAATTACGGCATGTCGGGCCGCGCCTTCGACCCGCGCTTCCTGTTCATGTGGCCGCAGAGCCAGATTTCCGTGATGGGCGCCGACCAGGCGGCCAATGTGCTGACCGAACTCAAGGTCCGCCAGGCGACACGGGGCGGCGACACGCTCTCGGCCGAGGCCGTGGCCGCAATCCGCGAGCCGATCCTGGAGGACTACCGCCGCCAGTCCGGCGCCTATTACTCGACTTCGGAGATGTGGGACGACGGCATCCTCGATCCCGTCGATACGCGAAATGCCCTCGGTATCACGCTGAGTGCCACGCTGAACAAGCCGATCGACCGGCCGCATTTCGGCGTCTTCCGCATGTGACGGGTGGCGACCGATACGCGGCTTTCTTCCATCCCTCACCGTTTGAATTCGTCATGGCCGGGCGAAGTCCCGGCCATCCACGCGGCTAAACCGCCTCTTGCGTCGACGACGGTGGCGCGTCCCGACGTGGATGCCCGGGATAAGCCCGGGCATGACGGTCTTGGAGAGGGGCGATCGGGACGGGTCTGGCGACGTCGATAATCAGCCCGGGAAACAGCGCCGGAAGGCCTGTAACAAGGCCCGGTCGCCGCTGAGTTTCAGCTTGCCGGCGATCACGGCGCGCCAGGGCCTGGCCTGCCTGGCCAGGATCTTCAGCCAATAGTCGGAATCGACCGCCACGGTCAGGCCGGCCGTGCTCTTCAGGCCGTCGGCGACCTGGAGCTTGCCGCCCGCGATCCGCACGGTGGCGTCCAGCGCTTCGCGTCCGGTGAAGCGGAAATGCAGGGTGAGGTCCAGGCCCTTGGCCCGGCGCCATTGGAACGACAGGCGGAGCCCGAACAGGAAGGCGCGGATCGAAGTGGGCCGCATCGAGGGCGCGACCAGTTTCACCCGCTTGTTCGGGAAACGCCTGGCGACCCACTCGGCGGCGTCCGAACCGTGGAGGACATAGACCGTCTCCGCGCTGTCGCGCAGGGGATGGGCGATCCGTTCGACGAAGGCGCGCCTGTCGGCCAGATAGGGGCCGATCACGTCTTCCCCCGCGGGGCAGACCGAGAGGCAATAGGCCGCCTTGTAATTCGGCTTATAGGCCAGGCTCTGCCACATCGAGACGGTCTCGCCCGGGGCGACGCGGCGGTTGTAATCCTCGGCATTGCGGGCATCCGCCAGCGTGTCGACCCAGGATTTGAAGCCGCCGAGGAATTCCCGGTAATTGTGGCTGTAGCAGGCGGTCAGGTTGAAATCGCCCTCCGGCCCGATGGCGCCCACGGGACAAGCGGCGACGCAGAGATTGCAGCCGAGGCAGGGGTTATAGTCGAGTGGCCGGGCTTCCTCCGCGACTTCGGCGGCGAGCAGCACGGTACCGAGCAGGATGAAATTGCCGAAGCGCGGGTGGATCACGTTCCGGTGAATGCCCATGCGGCCGAGGCCCGCCGCCTCCGCGATCGGCTTGTGGCCGACGACCCAGGTCTTGCCGGGAAATTCCTGCGCCTCCATCGGGAAGGCGGCGACCGTGTTGAGGGCGGCGATGCCCCGGTCGCGCAGGCGCTGCACGATCGCCCGCGCGGCATGGTTCACTGCGTCGTAGCCATGATGGAATTCGGCATTGGCGATCGAGCGGACGGACGAGCGCACCGGTTCGGCATTCATGCGGCAGACCAGGGCGAGCACGCTCCGCGTCTCGGGGAAACAACGCAGGATGTCCGCCCGTTGACCCGCCAGGGCCGGATTGTCGAGCGAGAGGGCGGCGGCATCGTCCGCCCCGCAGGCGAGCGCAAGTTCCCGCAACTCCTCCTGGCCGAGCGCTTCGGGCGGTGCCGGTGGTGCCCGCTCCTGCAGGCGCCGGATCGTCGGATGGTTGGCCAGGGTCATCGTCGGTCCTTTTATATGATAATCGACATCTATGATGGCGGGAGGAGGTGAGGCGCGTCAGGCCGCCGGAATCAACTCAGCAGGTGGCGGCGGGCTTCGGCCAGCAGGCGTTCGCCGGCCTGGGGATCGTCGGCGGCGCGGGCCATGGTCAGAGTGCCGACCATGCAGGCGAGCACCATGGGCGCCTCTTCCCGCCGGCGGCCGGCATCGGCGAGCGCCCCGGCCAGCAGTCCGGCCAGGCGGCGGTAGTGGCGGCCCAGCATCTGCCGCGTCTCCACCGGCAGGCGGTGGATCTCGCTGCCCAGGGCGGCGAAGCAGCAGCCGTCGCCCGGATGTTCCAGGTGATAGCGGCCGAGATAGGCCCGTACCAGGGTGGCCAAGCGGGCTTCCGGCGGGCGTTCCGCGACGAGGCCGCGCAGGCGCTCGAAGGTGGCGTCCAATGCGGCCGAAAGGGCGTCGGCCACCATGGCGTCGCGATTGGCGAAATGGGCGTAGAAGCCGCCGTGGGTCATGCCCGCCTTGGCCATGATCTCGGCCACGCCGACACCGTCCACGCCCCGCTCGCGGAGCAGGATCGAGGCTTCACGCAGGATCTTCTCGCGCGAGCGTTCCTTGTGGTCGGTCGAATAGCGCATCCGTGCCTGCCGTTCTTTGTATGACGATCATCATGGCAGTGCGGCGGAATGTCAATTGCTGTGGCCGGCCTGATGCCGACCGCTGGCCTGAGCCGGCTCAGTGCCCCGCGTCCGTCTGCGGCGTCTCGGCCATGGCGGCGAGCACGGGGGCGGTCGCCAGCAGGGCGTCGACCTCGTGCTTGCGGCGGGTGAAGGCGGCCAGTTCCTTGCCGGTCAGGCGCCGGCCCGACTGGAAGCGCACGCCCTTGGGATTGACCTGGGAGCCGTCGACCAGGATCTCGTAATGGAGATGCGGCCCGGTCGAGCGCCCGGTGGTGCCGACATAGCCGATGGTCTGGCCCTGGCGCACCCGGCTGCCCGGCTTCAGCCCCTTGGCGAAGCGCGAGAGATGGGCATAGGCGGTCGAATATTTGCCGTCGTGGCGGAGCTGGATGTAATTGCCGTAGGAGCCGCGCCGGCCGATCAGGCCGATCACGCCGTCGCCCGCGGCCAGGATCGGCGTGCCCGTGGGCGCCGCGAAGTCGATCCCCTTGTGCATCTTGGTATAGCCGAGCACCGGATGCCGGCGCAGGCCGAAGCCCGACGAGATTCGTGCGCCGTCGATCGGCGTGCGCAGCAGGGCCTTGCGGACGCTCTCGCCCTTGGGATCGAAGAAATCGGGGATGCCGTCGTCCGCCGGCGCGTAGCGATAGATCGGGATCGGTCCGTCGCCGAGCGTCAGCTTGGCGAACAGGATGTCGCCCCATTTCAGGATGCGGCCGTCGGCGTCCCGGTGGCTTTCGATCAGCACTTCGAAGCGGTCGCCCGGCTGGATGTCGCGTTGGAAGTCGACGTCATAGCTGAACATGGCGATCAGGTCGGCGATCACCGTGGGCGGCAGGCCGGCCCGCCCGGCCGAGGCGAAGAGACTGTCGTCGATCGTGCCGGCGACGCGGGCCAGGGTCACGGTCAGGTCCTGGCGTTCTTCGGTCGCACTCAGCTTGCCGTCGGCCCCGCGAGTGAGTTCCACCCGGCGGTCGACGTCGGTATCGAGCGAGAGCGAGGCGAGGCGCGGCGCATCCTCCGCCCCGTCGGCCGGCTCGGGCAGCAGTACGATGGTCATGGTCTGGCCGACACGGAGGGCGCGCGGGTCGAACAGCGGGCGCAGGGTCTCGACCACTTCGAAGGCTTCGGTGCGGGACAGGCCGGCGCTGTTCAGGATCGAGGCCAGGGTGTCGCCGTTCTCGACCGTGATGTCCTGGCGGTCGGGGGTGCCGTCGGCCATGTCTTCCGGTGCCGGGGCCTCGACCGGGGCGTCGGTGGCGGCGGCATCCTCGGCCGTCACGTCCTCGATCGCCGCTTCGTTCGCCTGCTCCTCGGTCGGGTGAAGGGAAAACAGCCCGCCCACGCCGACACCGACACCGATGCCGATCACGCTGGCGACGACCACCAGCAGGACGAGGCGCAGCCAGGGCAGGCGCCGTTCCTCCAGCGAATGGCGGACGATGGTGCGGAGCAGGGGATTGCCGCCACCGCGCGGCGAATCGGGAGGGGTCGGTGGCGGAAAGGCGGACAAGAGGCAAGTCCTCGGAGCGGGCGGGTCAGGGGCCGAATCGGTATCCGGTCACCTTCGGCGCCACGCTCCCGGGCGTCAATAGCAGGGGAAAAGCCTAGGCGGACGGCTCCGGCAGGCCGATGAAATCGAGCGCGGCGGCGATCGCCTGACGCCCTGCTGCGGCGGCGCGGGTGCCGACTCGGAGCGTCTCCGCCCGGAGCGCCGGGATCGCGACATTGGGTGCGGCCCCGAGTTCGACCCGGTGGCCGATCAGCCAGCCTTCGATCCGCGCGGGATCGACTTCGACATGGAATTGCAGGGCCAGCACCGTCTCGCCGATCGCGAAGGCCTGGTTCAGGGTGAGCCCGGTCGAGGCGAGGCGGACGGCCCCTTCCGGCAGGTCGAACGTATCGCCGTGCCAATGCAGCACCTCGATGCCGTCGATCGCGGCGAGCGGCGAGGCATGGCCGGCTGTGGTCAGGGTCACCGGGGCCCAGCCGATCTCCTTCTCGGTGCCGGGATAGACGGCGGCGCCGGCAGCGGCGGCGATCAGCTGCGCGCCAAGGCAGATGCCGAGCAGGGGGCGCCCGCTGGCCAGCCGGCGGCGGATGAAATCCAGCTCGGCATGAAGGAAGGGATAGAGGTCGTCCTCATAGACGCCGATCGGGCCGCCCAGCACGATGACGATATCGTCGGCCGCGGCGTCCAGCGTCTCCAGCGGGTCGACCCCGACTTCGATCAGGCGGACGGCGATGTGTCGTTCGGCCAGCAAGGGCGCGATCAAGCCCAGGTCTTCGAATGCGACGTGGCGCAACACCAAGCAGGTGCGGGTCATGGCGGGCCTCTTCCAGCGGTGGTGGTGGCCAAGACTTTGCCGCGCCACACCGGGCCCGGCAAGTTCATTCGGTCGCGCCGGAGCGTCCGTCATGCAAGAGGCGCAATGGTCGCAGGGAAGGCCTGCTGCTATGTGACGAGGATGGCGCCGATCGACCTCGCCCTCGTCCTCCTGGTCAACCTGCTGTGGGGGTTCAATTTCATCGCCGCCAAGATTGGCGTGGGCGAACTGCCGCCCATGCTCTTGACCGGGATCCGCTTCTGCCTGCTCGGCCTCGTCCTGGCGCCGCTGATCCCCCGGGTGCCGCGGGATCAGATCCGGCCCGTGCTGGCGATCGCCCTGACCGCCGGGATCTGCCATTTCGGCCTGCTTTTCATCGGCATCGCCCGGGTCGGCGACGTTTCGTCGGCGGCGGTGGCGATCCAGCTCAACATTCCCTTCGCGACCATCCTGGGCGTGCTGATCCTGAAGGAGACGATCCGCTGGCGGCGCATTTCGGGGATCGTGCTCGCCTTCGCCGGGGTCGCGGTGATCGGCTTCGAGCCCCGCGTGCTCGCCTATGGCGACGGGCTGCTGCTCTGTGTCGCCGCCGCCTTCTCGATGGCGGTCGCCATGATCATCATGCGCCGGCTGCGCGGGGTTGGTGCCTTCGCCCTGCAGGGCTGGATGGGCCTGATCACCGGGCCTTCCATGCTGGTCTTCTCCCTCCTTTTCGAGGAAGGCCAGGGGCCGGCGATCGCCGATGCCAGCATGCTCGCCTGGGCTGCCGTGCTCTATACCGTGTTCGGTTCGTCGCTCATCGCCCATGTCGGCAATTACCGGCTGTTGCAGCGTTATCCGGTCAGCCTGACGGCGCCGATGATGCTGCTCTCGCCCGTGCTCGGCATCCTGTTCGGCGTCACCCTCTTGAACGACACCCTGACCACGCGGATGATCATAGGCAGCGTCATGACGCTGATCGGGGTCGCCATCATCATGCTGCGTGAAGGAAGGCCCGTCGGGGCCGCGACATGAGCGAAATCGTCGATCGTCCGTCGCCCAATTTCGACGGCCGGGAGGGCGTGCCCGTCTCGATCCTGATGATCCACTATACCGGGATGCTCAGCGGGCCGGCGGCGCTCGATCGCCTGTGCGATCCCGCCGCCAAGGTCTCGGCCCATTACCTGATCGAGGAGGACGGCACCGTCTTCCGCCTGGTCGAGGAGTCGATGCGGGCCTGGCACGCCGGGCTCGGCGCGTGGCGCGGTTTCGAGCGGGTCAATCACCGCTCGATCGGCATCGAACTGGTCAACCCGGGCCACGAATGGGGCTACCGGCCTTTTCCGCGGCCGCAGATGGCAGCCCTCGCCGGTCTCGGCCGGGACATCGTGGCGCGCCACGGGATCGCCCCCTTCGACGTCATCGCGCATTCCGACTCGGCGCCCAGCCGCAAGACCGATCCGGGTGAATTGTTCGATTGGCGCTGGCTCGCCGGCCAGGGCGTGGGCGCCTGGGTCGGTGGTGCCGACCCGGTGGCGGACGGAAGGCTCGGCTTCGGCGAATCGGGCCTTCTGGTCTCACGCCTCCAGGCCGACCTCGCCGCTTTCGGCTATGGGCTCCGGGTCGACGGCAAGTTCGGGCCGGAGACGCGCGACGTCGTCACCGCCTTTCAGCGCCACTGGCGTCAATCCGCCGTCGACGGCATCGCCGATGCCGAGACTCGAGGCCGCCTCGCCCGCCTCTTGCGCAGCCTGACGGAAACCGCTAGAGCCTGAGCCGCCAGATGGCCGGGTGACCGCCGCCGCGCAAGCGGGGGAGGAAAGTCCGGGCTCCACGGAAATGCGGTGCCGGGTAACGCCCGGCGGGGGCGACCCCAGGGACAGTGCCACAGAGAGCAGACCGCCGGAACGCCGGGTGTGAACCCGGCCGGCCGGTAAGGGTGAAAGGGTGCGGTAAGAGCGCACCGCGGCGCCGGTAACGGCGACGGCTTGGTAAACCCCACCGGGAGCAAGACCAAATAGGGGCGGCACGCCGGCTTTGCCGGCAGGACCTGTTTCCGGTCCGTCGCCCGGGTCGGTCGCTCGAGACGGCGAGCAATCGCCGTCCTAGAGGAATGGTCACCGTCGGCGGGCAACCGCCGTCACAGAACCCGGCTTACAGGCCATCTGGCAAATTTTCGGCAAAGAAAAAGGGCGACCGGCCCGGGGGGAGGGGAGAGGCCGATCGCCCTTTGCGTGCGCCGCGACCAGGACTTGGTCGTTTCACGCGACCATTTTCAGGCGGCGCGCGTCACTTCGATCTTCTGGGCCGCCATGGCGGCCGCCGGTTTCGGCATCGTGACGGTCAACACGCCCTTGTCCATGGTCGCCTTGACCGCCGCCGGATCCATGCCGGCCGGCACCTGGATAGCCCGGGCGAAAGTACCGGTGGCCCGTTCGACCACATGGCGGGTTTCGCCCTTGTCTTCATGTTCCACGTTCTTCTCACCCCGGATGGTCAGCATGTCGTTCGCCAGGGTGATTTCCACGTCCTTCTCTTCGAGGCCCGGGAGTTCGGCCGTAACCTTGATCGTGTCCGCGGTTTCGGTCACGTCGAGCTTCGGCATCACTTCCGTCATCATCGCCATCGGCGTCATGTCGACGGCGAAATCGTTGAACAGGCGTTCCATTTCGCGCTGCAGGGCACGGAACGGATTGGCATCGCGGGCGGTCGCCATCGGCATCCCGCCCCGTGTCAGAAGAGTCCGCACATTCATCGGAGCCTCCTGTCATCACTGCCCATCAACGCGGGCAGGATCTTTATCGGACTTTTCGCCGCGCGCGACTTTGCGCTGGGTCAATATTTCGCAGGTTGTCGTGTTTTTTCGTCGCGCGTCGCCAATGGGGCTTGCACTCGGGCGATAGACGACAAAGATCCTGGGGCATGACTTCGACCACCTGGACAGCGACGATCCGACAGGCCGGCCGGCATTTCGCCGCGCTGCTGGCGCTGGTCGCCTGCGTCGTCCTGGCCGCGGTCTCGGTGGCGCCGGCCGCGACGGCGGCGCCCCTCCCGGCGACGGTCCAGGTCGCCGTGGCCGCTGCGACGGCGCCCTGCCCCGACCACGGGGCGGACAAGGCCCGTCCGCTCGGCTGCTGCCTGGGCACCGCCTGCCTGATGTTCGCCGCCGTGCCCGGGCCGTCCGGCGTC
>JAYSCC010000032.1:0-13339 GCA_041915065.1 Zavarzinia sp. | reverse complement strand
AGCGAGGCCGGATGGCGCTGCGCCGACGGGCTGTCGGACAGGATGACCCGCCCGGTTTCGGCATCCAGGATGACGACGGAGAATTCAGGCGCCGCGGCAGCCGGCCGGGCGACCCCGGCGAGGCCCGCGAGCAGCATCAGACAGAGCGTCAGGACGAGCGGCGACGATCGTCGGCCGCATCTCGGCCGCGCCACCATCCCACTGGCCACTTTCCCACCGGAAAGATCAACCCCCGCGCGCCCGGACAACAGTCGCCGGGCCATCGAAAGCGCAACCCACATCGGCTCGCCCCTGCACGATTTACAGCCCAGCGGTAACGATACGGCCGGGGGCAAAGTTTGTCCATGAAATCCGATGCTTGCGGTCGACGCTTGAGACGCGAAGTCAGCTCGGGCGGGCAACCGCCTGTGAACAGGGGGCGAGGGGGCCTTGGCGCCGGGCCGCCGATGGGGCATGCTGCGCCCATTCCGGTGGAGGCGTTTCGATGTCGAAGGTGGTGCGGCTCGTTTCCTTGGGCGCTGCCCTGCTGCTCGGCGCCTGTGCAGCGAACGGCCCGGTTGCCAGCAACCTGGGCCGGCTGGCGAGCTGGTTCCCCTATCTCTCCGGAGACGACATCAAGAAGGCCTGCGAGGCCGGCGGGCCGGACCGTATCCGCTTCGTCTACAATGCGATTTGGACCGAGCAGGTCCGCGCCTACGAGCTGAAATACACGGATTATGGCGCCCAGGTCGACCAATGGGTCTGGGGGCCGGGCACGCTCCTGGCCCTCGGGCCGGACGGCAACAATCTCGAGGCGACCAAGGCCAGCATCGGCATCGACAAGCGCCGCCTGGCAGCGCTCGAGAAGGCAATGGCCGATTCGGACGTGGCGGGGCCGGCGCCCAAGGGCGAATTCCTGCGTTCGGACAATTTCTATTGGGTGGTGTCGAGCTGCCGGGCCGGCGTGTTCCATTTCAACGCCTTCCAGGCACCGGACGCCCGCTTCGCCAAGGCGAGCTTCCCCGAACAATTGTTCGAGGCCGACCGCACCGGCATCGCCATCAACCGGCCCCGAAGGCTCGATCTCGATCCCCTGTTCGGCGGCCCCCATCCGGACGATTCGCTGCAGCCCTTCACCGTCCAGGTCGATACCAACGGGCTCGACGTCGCCCGCTTCGAATGACGAATTGGTCTTTCGTCTAAATTTTGCTGCATTGCAACAAAACCCCTTGACTCCTGGGGATATCGGCGCACATTAGGCTCCATACCGCGTTGCAGCAAAAGCGGCTGTGCCGGCCGGGCCGACGGCCCCTGCGTTGAGCAGGGCTGTCTTCGGTCCTCCCTGCCAGGGCGAGCGAGCTGGACGCTGACGCGTGGTGCCCGGGTGCGCCACGATGGCGGGCCGGCTGGCGTCACTGCCGACCTGACCCACGAAGCTATTGCCAACGAGGGATCATCATGGCCGCGAAGACCAAAACTGCCAAACCGGAGACCATTGAAGTGACCGATACCGCTGCTGAAACCCTGAAGGCCACCACCGAGCAGGTGAAGGGCAAGATCGACCAGGCCCTGAAGGCGTTCGAAGACGCCGGCGCTTCGTCGAAGGACACCTACGAAGCCTTCGTCGCTTCGTTCAACATCGCCGTGAAGGGTGTCGAGGGCGTCTCGGCCGAGACCGCCGCCTACACCAAGAAGGCTGTGGAAGACCTCGTGTCGACCTCGAAGGCCGTGGTCGGCGCCAAGAGCCTGCGTGAAGTCGTCGACATCCAGAACGACTACACCAAGGCCGCTTTCGACGCCTTCCTCGCCTTCACCAACAAGATCGGCGAGATGACCGTGCAGTTCACCCAGGACGCGATCGAGCCGGTCAGCCGCCAGCTCGGCACGAGCTTCAAGAAGTTCGCCCAGCCGGTCGCCTGACTGGCTGCATGAGCTTTGCCCAGCCGGTCGCTTGACCGGCTGCAGGAATCTGGCTCGACCGGCCGCAAGGCCGGGCGAGCGTAGAGACGCCGGCCTGCGTATCTGGCCGGCGCCATATTTCAGTCGTTTCGATGACGATAGTGCCGGCCCGGGGCGACCTCGGCCGGCACATTCGCTTTCTCCGGCTTTTTGCCTGGCCGGCACCCGGTGCCAGCGTCTGGCGCATCGGCGCCCTGCCGGACGGCGGGCTTGTCTTTGTCCTGAAACGGCGCAGAATTTTGTTGCGGGGCGATGTCCGGTGGCCGGTATTGGAAATCCGGGCAAGGCCTCCCATTTAGTCATAGTCGTTCGCATCGATGAGCAGCATGTCCGACTTCGCCCAACGTCCGCCCGTCGCCGCCGGCCCGGGGGACGACAACGGTCAGCAGACCGGCATTTTGACCGCCACGCGGCCCAAGACGGCGCGCCCGTCGATGTATCGTGTGCTGTTGCTGAACGACGATTACACGCCCATGGAATTCGTCGTCCATGTGCTCGAACGCTTCTTCCACAAGAACCGGGAAGAGGCGACCCAGATCATGCTTCATGTGCATCAGAAGGGAATCGGCGTCTGTGGTGTCTTCACCTACGAGGTGGCGGAGACGAAAGTGACCCAAGTGGTGGATTTCGCCCGTCGACACCAGCATCCGCTTCAATGCACCATGGAGAAGGAATAGGCGCGTAGGGCCTGTCGCCAGCCTTCCGCGTCTGCCGTCGCTCCCACCCGGGGGCCCCGGCACCGTGACCGCCCGATCGGCGGTGGGCGTGAAGCTGGAGGTGTGCCTTGCCGTCTTTTTCGCGCAGCCTCGAAAAGTCCCTTCACCGGGCACTGGCGCTCGCCAACGAGCGTCAGCATGAATTCGCAACCCTCGAACACCTCCTTCTGGCCCTGATCGACGACGCCGATGCGGCGGCCGTCATGCGTGCCTGCAATGTCGACCTCGACCTCCTGCGGCGCCAACTCACCAATTACTTGGATACAGAACTCGAAGGCCTGGTCGTCGAACAGGAAGACGATGCCAAGCCGACCACCAGCTTCCAGCGGGTGATCCAGCGCGCCGTCATCCATGTCCAATCATCCGGCCGCGACCAGGTGACCGGCGCCAATGTCCTGGTCGCCATTTTCGGCGAACGCGAATCCCACGCCGCCTATTTCCTGCAGGAGCAGGACATGACCCGGCTGGACGCCGTGAGTTACATCAGCCATGGTGTCGCCAAGCGTCCCGGCATGGGCGAGAGCCGGCCGGTGCGCGGCGCCGACGAGGAGAGCCCGAGCAGTGGCGAACCCGGTGCCCAGCGCCGCCAGGGCGAGGCCCAGGCACCGCGCAAGGGCGAGGCGCTGGCGGCCTATGCCGTCAACCTGAACAAGAAGGCGTCGGAAGGCCGGATCGACCCGGTGATCGGCCGCGAGGCGGAGATCGAGCGGACGATCCAGATCCTGTGCCGGCGGCAGAAGAACAATCCGCTGCTGGTCGGCGATCCCGGCGTCGGCAAGACCGCGATCGCCGAGGGCCTGGCCCTCAAGATCGTCGAGGGCGACGTGCCGGAGGTTCTGCTGAACGCCGTCATCTATTCGCTCGACATGGGTACGTTGCTGGCCGGCACGCGCTACCGCGGCGATTTCGAGGAACGGCTGAAGGCGGTGATCGCCGAGATCGAGCAGTCGCCGGGCGCCATCCTGTTCATCGACGAGATCCACACGGTGATCGGTGCCGGTGCAACCTCCGGCGGCTCGATGGACGCTTCGAACCTGCTGAAGCCGGCACTGGCCCAGGGTTCGCTCCGCTGCATCGGTTCGACCACCTATAAGGAGTTCCGCTCCTATTTCGAGAAGGACCGGGCGCTGCTCCGCCGTTTCCAGAAGATCGACGTGAACGAGCCTTCGATCCCGGACGCGGTGAAGATCCTCAAGGGTCTCAAGCCCTATTTCGAGGAACACCACCAGGTGCGTTACACCAACGACGCGATCAAGGCGGCGGTGGAACTGGCGGCGAAATATATCAACGACCGAAAATTGCCGGACAAGGCGATCGACGTGATCGACGAATCCGGTGCGGCGCAGATGCTGTTGCCGCCGGCCAAGCGGCGGAAGACCATCGGGGTGAAGGAGATCGAGGCGGTGGTCGCCAAGATCGCGCGGATCCCGCCCAAGTCCGTCTCCAAGGACGACAAGGCCCTGCTCGCCAATCTGGAGACCGAGCTTCGCCGCGTCGTCTATGGCCAGGACCAGGCGATCACCGCCCTCGCAGCCTCGATCAAGCTCGCCCGCGCCGGCCTCCGCGAAGGGGAAAAGCCGATCGGCTCCTATCTCTTCTCGGGCCCGACCGGCGTCGGCAAGACCGAGGTGGCGCGCCAGCTCGCCAAGATCATGGGCGTCGAGCTGATCCGCTTCGACATGTCGGAATATATGGAACGCCACACGGTGTCGCGCCTGCTCGGTGCTCCTCCGGGTTACGTCGGCTTCGACCAGGGCGGGCTGCTGACCGATGCGATCGACCAGCATCCGCATTGCGTCCTGTTGCTCGACGAGATCGAGAAGGCCCATCCGGACCTGTTCAACATCCTTCTGCAGGTGATGGACCACGGCAAGCTGACCGACCACAACGGCAAGAAGATCGACTTCCGCAACGTCGTCTTGATCATGACCACCAATGCCGGCGCGGCGGAGGCGGCCAAGCCGGCGATCGGCTTCGGGCGGGAGATGAACGTCGGCGCCGACGAGGATGCGATCAAGCGCCTGTTCACGCCGGAATTCCGTAACCGGCTGGATGCCGTGGTGCCCTTCACCGGCCTGACGCCGGAAATCATCGCCAAAGTGGTCGACAAGTTCATCGCCGAACTCGAATTCCAGCTCGGCGATCGGGGCGTCGAAATCACCGTCTCTCAGGCGGCGCGCAGCCACCTGGCCGAGGTCGGCTTCGATCCCGCTTTCGGTGCCCGTCCGCTCGCTCGCGTCATTGCCGAAAAGATCAAGAAGCCGCTGGCCGACGATCTCCTGTTCGGCAAGCTGGCGCGCGGCGGCACCGTCCATGTCGACTTCAAGGACGGCCAGATCACCTTCGAGATCGAGGCGGCCAAGCGTCCGCCCGCGGCCGAAGATCACGACGACCATCCGGAAGACGGCCATCCGGATGGCGGGGAGCGGACCCCCGAACTGGTGCATTGAGCGTAACACCGGGGGTGGGAAACGTCCCCGCCCCCGGCGCTTTGATGCAGATCAAGTAAGAATTGGGGGCCGCACCCCATAATGGCTCCGAGTCTTGAGGAGTCATTCGATGCCGCATCTGCCCACCTATTGGGTTCTGCTCGCCGACGGTCATCATGCCCGCCTATTGGAAGGCACGCGGCCCTTCGACAAGCTGCATGGCGTCGACGGCGGCGTGATCGAGCCGGAAGAGGCGCATCGCTTCGCCCGCGAGATCGGCACCGACCATCCTGGCCGCAGCTATTCCTCGGGCGACGACCGCCGGTCGGCGATCGAGCCCAAGGAAGACCCTCAGAAAGCCGAAGAGCGCCGTTTCGCCGAAGTCCTGGCGCAGCGCCTGGATGCCGCCGCCCGTGAAGGCCGTTACGACCGCCTGATCATCGCGGCGCCGCCCGCCATGCTGGGCGAGATCCGCACCGTGCTGGGCGCCAGTGCCCGGGCCAAGCTCACCAATGCGGTCGACCGCGATTTGGTGAAGCTGCCGGCCGATGAATTGTCCAAGGCGCTGCTCGCCGCCATCGGCTTCTGAGCCTGCGCATCGTCTTCAGCCGCAAGGGGTTCGACAGCGCGTCCGGTGGCGCGCCGTCGCCCTTGGTGGCGGGGCGCCCCGTTTCGCTGCCGATCCCGGCCGATGGGCGATCCGCTACCCGCTATGTCGATCTCGGCCTGGGCGATCTGGTCGAATCGGCGACGCGGGGGCGAGTCCGTGGCCGCGACCTCTGCAATGACGATCCGATGTTTGCCGACGGTCGCTGCTGGTTCGGCCAGCATGGCGCCGCCCTCGGCCATCTGCTGAACCGGGGCGTCGGGTCGGGGGACGTCTTCCTCTTTTTTGGCCTCTTCGGCGAGCCGGCGACCGGCGAGCGACACCACCGGATCTTCAGCTACCTCCGCGTCGAGTCTGTCGCCGACCCCTGCAGCATCGAAACGCCCCGGCCGCATCCCCATGCAATCGGCGATTGGGGACGGCGCAATCTCCTCTTCGTTGGCGCGGGGGCGACGGCGGCTGTGGCGTCGGCCGACCTGCGCTTGACCAAGCCCGGCGGTCCCCTGCGGCACTGGCAGGTACCGGACTGGCTCGCCCGCCATGGCCTCAGCTATCATGAGCGGGCGGAACGCTGGCTTAGTGACGGCATTCTCGAGGCTGCGTCGCGCGGCCAGGAATTCGTCACCGATGTGGGCGAGGATCCGGCGGCCCTGGACTGGCTGGCGGCCGTGATCGCCGCCATCCGCGGCTGATCAGGCGGTTTCCTCCGCCACCGTGGCGCCGTTTTCGAGGCGGAGGTCGACGGCCGATGCGCCGGCCCGGGCGAGCTGGCGGGCCAGCGGTTCGCTATGGGTGATGACGATGACCTGGGAGCGCAGCGAGGCCGCCAGGATCAGATCGGCCAGCGGGCCGGAGAGGTCCGGGTGCAGGCTCTGGTCCGGCTCGTTCAGGATCAGCAGCGGGCTCGGCCGCGGCGATAGCAAGGCGGCGATCAGGCAGAGATAGCGGAGCGTGCCGTCCGACAGTTCGCGGGCGGCGAAGGCACGCTTGAAGCCGCGCTGATGCAGGAAGGTGGCGAACTGCCCGTCGCCATGCTCGATCGATAGCCGGGCACCGGGAAAGGCACGGTCGACGGCGTCTTCGAGCGCGCGCGGATCGCCGATCTCCAGGATGGTCTGGAAGGCGGCGGCGAGGTCGTCGCCGTCGGCGGCCAGGACCGGGGTGCGGGTGCCGATCTGCGCGCTCCGGATGGGTGAGCCCGCGTCGGTCCGGAAGTGGTGATAGAAGCGCCAGCGCAGGAGCTGCGCCTGGGCCACGGCGACATCGGGATAGAGATGCGGCTCGCGCAATTGCGCCATGGCCGCTTCCTGCGGGTCGAGGGCGGCGGGATAGGCCGTGCGGCCGCGCGCTCCCTTGGCCCGCATCCAGGCGCTCGGCCCCTGGCGTTCCAGGAGCACGGTGCCGTCGGGCGCGGTCAGCCGTTCCTCTTTCACCGCGGGGTCGAGGGCGAAGGCGCCGGCCGGCGGTACCGGCAGGCCGCAGGCGAGTTCGAAACGCCAGTCTTCGGTTTCGACCGTGATTTCGATCCGCCGGCGTTCCTCCTTGCGCCATTCGCCGGCCCAGAGGGCGGAGGGCATGCCGCCGTCCTCGACCAGGGTGCGGGCGAGGTCGCCCCGGGCTGCGGCGGCAGCCAGGGTCAGGGCACGGTAGAGGCTGGATTTGCCGGCGCCATTGGCGCCGGTCACCACGGTCAGTTCGCCGGGGGCCACCTCGACATCGCGAAGCGAGCGGTAGTTGCAGATCCGGAAACGGCGGAGCAATGCCGCCTCACATCTCCGCCAGGACGGCGCGCACGGCTTCCGCTTCCTTGGCCAGGGCGGCGTGGTCGCCCGGGCGCTGGCCGTGGTCGGTCGAAATCACGCCGTCGCCCTTGCGGCGGGGCAGGATGTGCATGTGGAAATGGAACACGGTCTGGCCCGCGGCCGGGCCGTTGGCCTGGAACAGGTTGACGCCGTCCGGCCCGAAGGCCTTGGCGATGGCGAGCGCCACGCGACGGGTGGTGGTCATCAGTGGGCTGCCCAGGTCGTCCGGCAGGGCGAAGAGATCGGGGTGGTGGTCCTTGGGGATGACCAGCGTATGGCCCGGGCTCAGCGGGAAGATGTCCATGAAGGCCAGGGTCTTGTCGTCTTCATAGACTTTGTGGCAGGGGATCTCGCCCGCAACGATCTTGCAGAAGATGCAGTCCGCGTTCCGCAAGGGGTGGGGGTGACTCGCCATTTCCTGCCTCCGTCGGTTGGGGCGCCAGACTAGAGGGGCGGGCGCCGCCGATCAATCGGGCTCAACGTCCCTCTTCGTGGCGATAGGGGGCGTGTTCTTCGAGATAGGCGCTCTCGACCTCGACCGCCTCGCGTTCGCGGCGCAGATAGTCGGCGACGGCGCGGCGAAAGCCCGGATCGCCGATCCAATGCAGCGAATAGGTCGGATGGGGGACATAGCCGCGGGCCAGCTTGTGCTCGCCCTGGGCACCGGCCTCGACCCGCTTCAAGCCGCGGGCGATGGCGAAATCGATCGCCCGGTAATAGCAGACTTCGAAATGCAGGAAGGGGTGGTCCTCGATCGCACCCCAGTTCCGGCCATAGAGCGTGTCCGTGCCGATCAGATTGAGGGCGCCGGCGATCCAGCGCCCGCCCCGCCGCGCCATGACCAGCAGGACGCGGTCGCGCATGGTCTCGTGCAAGCGGGTGAAGAATTCGCGGTTCAGATAAGGCGTGCCCCATTTCTGCGCCCCGGTGGCGAGATAGCAGCGCTCGAAAGCCAGCCAATGTTCGGGGTGGAGCGCGTCGCCGGTCAGGGCCAGGACTTCGATGGCGCCTTCCTGCACGGCGGCGATCCGCTCCTTGCGGAGTTGCTTGCGTTTCCGTGAGGCGAGGGCGCCCAGGAAGTCGTCGAAACAGGCGTAACCGTCATTGTCCCAGAAGAACTGGCGGTCGGTCCGTTGCAGGAAGCCCTGGTCGCCCAGGCGCTGCCATTCCCCCTCGCTCGGGAAAGTGATGTGGAGGGAGGAAATGCCGTTGTCCTTCGCCAGTTGGACGGCGGTGGCGGCCAGGGTCGCTTCGACCGCCGGCCGGTCCTGCCCGGGGGCGACCAGGAAGCGCGGGCCGGTCACCGGGGTGAAGGGCACGGCGCATTGGAGCTTCGGGTAGTAACGTCCGCCGGCACGCTGGAAGGCGTCGGCCCAGCCCTGGTCGAAGACATATTCGCCGCGCGAATGGTTCTTCAGGTAGAGCGGCATGATGCCGGCGACGGTGCCGGCTGCGTCGCGCAGCACCAGGTGATGCGGCGCCCAGCCGGTCGCTGCCGAGGCGGCGCCCGAGTCTTCGACGCAGCGGAAGAATTCGTTGGACGTGGACGGATTGTCCGGCCCGGCGCAGATGTTCCAGGCCGCGGCATCGATCAGATGCGCGCCCTGGGCGACTTCAATCTTCCATGTGCCGGGATCGACGCTCATGACCCGCCAAGGGTGGCGTCAGCCCGCCGCCTTGTGAAGTGCTTTCGCAGGGCGGCCCAGGTGCCAGATCGCCAGGGCGAGCAGGAGGCAGGTGCCCGCGGCGACCGCGAGGGCCAGGCCGAAGGCGCCATCGAAGGCCGTGCGGGCCGCCTCGGCCAGGGCCGCCCCCTCCGCCCCGCCCAGGCGTGCCGCTTCGGCGAGGGCGGCGGCGATCGAATCGCCCGCCGCCGGATCGGCGAACCTTGCGGCGAAGGCAGCCCCCAGCAGCGAGCCGAAAAGGGCGACGCCGAGCCCGGTGCCGAGTTCATAGGCGACCGATTCGATCGCCGCGGCGGCACCGGCCTTTTCCGGCGGCGCCGCTGTCATCACCGTATTGGTGGCGAGCGCCATCAGGGCGCCATGCCCTGCTCCGGCGGCGATCACCGCAACCAGGATCGGCCCGCCGCCGAGCAGCAGGAAATAGGCCGAAGCGGCCAGGATCAGCCCCGCGACGGCGAGCGGACGAAGCCCAACGCGCGCCAGCAGGCGCCCGGCCAGCGGCCCGGTCAGGGCGGCGGCGACGTCGAGAGGCACGACCGTGAGCCCGGCATCGAGCGGCGACAGGCCGGCGACCAACTGGAGCTGTTGCAGCAGGGCGAGGACGAAGCCGACCAGCACCATGATCGGCCCGACCGCGATCAATACGCCGACCGAGAAACGCCGGATCGCGAAGAGGCGGAGGTCGAGCATGGGATCCGCCAGGCGAAGCTGGCGCCAAGTGAAGAAGCCGAGGGCGGCGGTGCCGGCCGCGGCCGCCGGCAGGGCGGACAAGCCTTCGCCATGGGCCGCCGCCTTGATGCCATAGACGACGGCGACGACGCCGAGAATGCCGGCGAGAGCGGTGAGCGGGCGGAGCGGGGCGGCCGTCGCCTGCGCCTCGTTGCCGACCAGGCCGGCGATCAGCGCCCCCGTCACCAGGACGAGGGGGATGTTGACCAGAAAGACCGAGCCCCACCAGAAATGATCGAGGAGCAAGCCGCCGATCACCGGCCCGGCCGCCGAGCCGGCCGAGGCGACGGCGCCCCAGAGGCCGATGGCAAGGCCCCTTTCGTGCGGGTCGGTGAAGCCGCGCCGAACGATCGCCAGGGTCGAGGGGATGATCATGCAGCCGCCGCCCGCCAGCGCCACCCGGGCGGCGATCAGCAGGGGTGCGCTGGGCGCGAAGGCCGCCGCCGCGGAAGCGAGGCCGAACAGGCCGAGGCCGAGCAGCAGCAGGTTGCGCTGGCCGAAACGGTCGCCCGCCGGCCCGGCGAGCAGGACGAGGCCCGCCATGGTCAGCGGATAGACGTCCATGATCCACAAGACCTGGGTCCGGCTCGCCCCCAGCGCCTGGGAGAGCGCCGGCACGGCGAGATAGAGCACCGTCGAATCGACCGTGACCGGCAGGAAGGACAGGGCGACGATGCCGAGCACCAGCCAGCGCCGCGGCACCGGCCCTTCCGCCACGATCGGGGCGGCACTCATGTCGGCACCGAGGCGGCGGGCGCCAGGGCGCGGCGGATCAGGTCGAAGAAGGGCCGGCTGGCCCGTTCGAGGTCGAAATCGGGCTCCACCGCGACCCTTCCGACCGCGCCGTCGACCAGGGCGATGAGCCAGATCACGGTCGCTTCGAGGTCGAGATCGGCGCGCACCGTGCCCTCGCCCATGCCGCGGCGGAGCAGGCTGGCGAAGCCCTGTTTGACCATTTCGTCATCGGCGGTGAAGGCATCGGCGACCCGGGGATTGCGCGCCACTTCGGCCAGGATTTCGAGCCACAGCCGGCTCGCCTGCGGGCTGCGCGCCTCGGCCATGAAATGGCCGAACAGGCCGAGCACGGCATCGAGGGCATCGGCCTTCCGTTCTGCCGCCTGGACGGCGACGGCCACGGCTTCGCGCTGTTCGTCGACGATCGCGCGCACGATCGCCTCTTTGGCATCGAAATAGCGGTAGAGATTGGCCGGCGTGATGCCCGCCGCAGCCGCGATCTCGGCCATGCCGGTGCCGTGGAAGCCGCGTTCGGCGAAACCCGCCGTGGCCGCTGCCAGGATCCGGCGCCGCCGCTCTTCCCGATTGTCGTCGCGCTTGCCCATGGTCGAAAACGAAAGTGAACGATCGCCTTCATTTTATCCACGGCGCGTGGCGGCGCAAGCGTCCGGCTCTTGCGCATCGTCGCACCCTGGCGCAGCCTTTTTCGGGTGAAATCCTGTCGCTCCAGGCCGTCGGGGGGCGTCCGCGGCAGGATGGTCCGAGGGGGGAGCCATGCTTCACAACGTGCCGCTGTTCGGCCAGAAATATCCCATGAGTTGCTGGGCCGCCTCGATGCGGATGATCCTGGCCTATCGCGGGCGCTTCGTCGCGGACGACGATGCCATCGCCGCGCCGACCCTGAGCGCGCCGGCCCTGCGGGGCGGCCTGATGCCGGACGACGACCGGCCGCTCCGCCATTGGGGTTTCGCCATGGAGCCGGCGCAGACCTATACCGAAACCGGTATCGCCGCCATGGTGCAGCGCTATGGCCCGCTGTGGATCGCCTGCGACGTGCGGACGCCGGGTTACAGCCGCGCCTCACCCCATATTCGGGTGATCCGCGGTGTGCGCGACATGCAGACACCTTTCGCCCTGGTCTTCAACGATCCCTGGCCGGTCGGCTTCGGCGAGCAGTACGACGAGACCTATGCCGAGACGGTGCGCAAGAACGAGTTGCTCGGCTCCGGCGAGATGGGCTATGCGGCGCCCATCTATGTCGCCTATCTGCGGAGTTGAGGGGGGCCGGAGCCCCCCACTTCAGGCGGCGCTGCGGTAGCGCGGCGCCACCTCGGCCCGGGCCAGGTTGGGCCCGAGGGCGAGACGCGCCTGATTCCAGACGGTATAGAGCGCTTCGTCGGCAAGCGGCGGGATGGTCACCTGCTCGCCGCGGTCGAGCCCGGTCAGGGCGGCATCGACCAGGTCTTCGGCGGTCATGACCAGGCCGGGCATGGCGGCGTCGGCATCGACCCCGGCATGATCCCAGATCTCGGTGCGCACCGGCCCGGGCAGCACGGCCTGGGCGCGGACGCCGGCATCCTTCAACTGCGTGCTCAACGAATAGGTCAGGTTCAGGACATGAGCCTTGGAACCCGAATAGCCGCCGTCGAAAATCTCCGGCGCCAGGGCCAGGATCGAGGCGATGTTGATGATCGTGCCGCCCTTGCGGGCCGCGAAGGCGCGTCCGGCGGCGGCGGCCAGTACGGTCGGCGCGGTGACGTTGAGGGCCAGCAGGCGCTCGATCTCGTCCGGCCCGTTGCCCAGGATGCCGCCCTTCAGGGTGGTGCCGGCATTATTGACCAGCAGGGTGATCGCCGGATCCTGCTCGATCCGCGCGGCGAGGGCGCAGAGGTCGGCGCCATCGGTCAGGTCGGCCGCGATTACGTCGACCGCGCGGCCGCTCTCGGCCCGGATCGCCTCGGCCAGCGTAGCCAGGCGGTCGGCCCGGCGCGCCACCAGCAGGAGGTCGAAGCCGCGTTCGGCGAGACGCTGCGCATAGACGGCGCCGATCCCGCTCGAGGCGCCGGTGACCAGCGCGACACCCTTGGAATTGTCAGTCATGGCTTGCTCCTGCTGCGCCCGTCGGGCGGTGGCTATCGTTTCGATAGCGTGTTAATATCATGTCGATGGTGGTTGTCGCTATCGATTTGATACTGAGTGCCATGACGAAATCGGATAACACCTGCCCGATCGCCTGCGGGCTGGCGCGGGTGGGCGACAGTTGGAGCATGTTGATCCTGCGGGACGCCAGCCTGGGCGCGACCCGCTTCGACCAGTTCCGCAAGAACCTGGGGATCGCGCCGACGATCCTGACCCGAAGGCTGCAGGAGCTGACCGCCGACGGGCTGCTGGAAAAGCGGCGCTACAGCACCCATCCGCCGCGTGACGAATATCTACTGACCCCGGCAGGGCGGGATTTCCTGCCGGTCCTAGTGGCGCTCGGCGCCTGGGCGCGGCGCCATTTCGGCCACGGTGAATTGAACCGGCTGATCGATGCCGAGACGGGACAGGCCCTCGATCCCGTCGTGGTCGACCGGGTCAGCGGGACGGAAGTGGGCAGCCGCCCGCTCCGCCTGGAGCCGGCGTCAATCGACCCCGGCGGCGCGGAGATGCCGGCCGAGGCGGCCGCTCGCCCATAGGAAGAACATCCGGTAGTCGG
>JAYSCC010000031.1:0-13567 GCA_041915065.1 Zavarzinia sp. | reverse complement strand
CGTGCCCAGGTTGCGCTGGCCGTCGACATAGAGCCGGTCCTCGGGCACGACCAGCGGCCGGCCTTTGGCACGCAGCGCATTCGTCACTTCCTCCGCCGTCGGGCGCAGGCGCGGCACGTGGCGCGAGACCACGAGGGTGAATTCCGGGTCCTTGTTGATGGTGCGGCGCATCCGGTCGAGCATGGCGGAGGCGGCATGGACCGTGGTCATCGACTGGTCGACCACCAGGATCGAGGCATTGGCATCGAGGAACAGACGGTCAGCCGCGCGCGGTGCCAGGGGCCGGTTCAGGTCGATCACGATCGCGGTGAAATAGGAGCGCAGCACATCGACGAGCTGGGCCAGATCGCCCGAGGCGGCGACCTGGGCGTTCTCGTCGTCGACCGCGAGCGGCAGCACGAAGAGGCGCGGCGACTTCACCTGGGCAAAGGCGCCCTCGATCAGGGTCGAGTCGAGACGGCCGAGGTCACCCAGCGCGTCGGTCATGAAATAGGATGCCTTGATGCCCAGGAGATCGACCGATTCCGAGGGCGGATAGCCGAGATCGAGCAGCAGCACGCGCTCGTTGGCCCCGGACCGCCTGGCCAGTTCGACCGCCATGGCGACCGCGATCGAGGTGGCGCCGGCGCCCGGCCGGGGCCCCATCACCGCGACGATGCGCGCCGAATGGCTGCCCCGCTTGGCGGGCCTGGACTGCAACAGCCAGTCCATCTGGGCGATCAGGTCGTCGGCCGCGAAATCCTTGTCGACCACGTCGTTGGCGCCGGCCCGCATGGCCGGGATCAGCGAGGTCGCCGAGATGTTGTAGCTGGCGACCACGATCGGCATGGCCGGCTGTTCGGCCTTCAGGGCGACGATCAGCTCGGTGATGTTGCGGCCGTCCCAGGCGACGTCGTCGAGATCGACGATGATCGCCTCGACCCCGGTCGTCTCGATCAGACCGCGCAGGGTCTCGAGCTGCGGCAGGCCGCGGACGATCGTGCAACGCGAGAACAGCGCGGAGGTGACCCGTTCCGCAAAGTCTTCGTCGCTGGAAACAACGAGTATGGCGCGACGTTCGGAGGTCATGGCATCAACCCATATTGCGGCAGCACATCACGCAGGCGGTTGCGGCCGACCAGCATGTCCCCCGTCGAGGGGCTGTAATTCTCGATGTCGTCGCCGGGCAGCGGCGGGACCGAGCGCGAGTCCATCGGCGAGACCAGGCGCGGCGTCGCCACGATGATCAGCTCCTGTTGCTCGTGGGTGGCGAGCTGGCGCTTGAAGAAGGCCCCCAGGATCGGAATGTCGCCCAGAACGGGGACCGCCGAGTCCGAATCGGACTTGTTCGACGACATCAGGCCGGCGAGCACGAAGCTCTGGCCGTTGCCGAGCTCGAGCGTGGTCGAGGCGCCGCGCCGCGTGATGCCGGGCACTTCGGTGCCCTGGATGGTCACGGCCTTGCCGTAGTCCAGATCGGAGACTTCGGGCGCCAGGTTGAGCAGGATCCGGCTCGGGCTCAGCACGGTGGCCGAGACCTTCAGGCGGATGCCGAACTCCTTGTACTGAATGGTCACCGTGCCCGAATTGTCCTGCGGCACGGGGATCGGGATTTCACCGCCGGCGATGAATTCGGCGGTCTCGCCGGAGCGCACCAGAAGGGTCGGCTCGGCCAGGATCTGGGCCAGCTTGACGCCGTTCAGGATGCCGAGCACGGCGGTCAGGTCGGAGCCCGGCAAGCGCAGCAGGATGTTGAGCGCATCCGACACGGTCGAGACGCCGGCGATATCGCCGGTCAGGCTGGCGCCCGGGGCGGCCACGGCATATTCGAAGCTGGTGCCCGAGCCCGACCGGAAGTCGAAGCCGAGGCGTTTCAGCGTGGTCGCCGAAAGGGCCGCGAACTTGATTTCGACACTGACCATCTGCTGCTGGAGCACGCGCACCTGGTCGTTCACGCCGTCGGGGAAATAGCGCGAGACGATGTGCAGCAGGCGGGCGTGGGCGTCGTTCGAGGGCACGGTGCCCTTCAACGCGACCTTGCCGCCGGAAGAGTCGATCTTGACGCCCGAGAGTTCGGGGTCGTCGCGCAGGTCGCGGGTCACGTCGGCGGTCGAGAGCGGCACCACGACGGGGTAGATATAGGCGTGTTCGCCGCCCACTTCCCAGACGATCAGGTTGGTGCGGCCGGGCTTCAGGCCGAGCAGCAGGATGTCGGTCGGGCCGACCACGCGGCCGGTCAGCGTGGCGGGATCGCCGATCGCCACCCGCTCGATCGGGGCCGACAGGGAGAGCGGGGTCTGCACCCCTTCCTGGACCGTGATCGCCGGCTTGTTGACATAGTCCGCGGCGGCAGCCGGGGTCGGGCCGACGCCCTCCGTGCCGGGGCCGAGCAGGACGAGGGCGCTGGCGGCCACGCTCGCCAGGGCGAGGCGCCGGACGGCGCACAGCGCACTCCGGCGCGGGGATCGATCGGGGATGCGCATGGTTTCGGGCCCCTGGAACGTCGTCGTCTTACTCATGGCACCGCCTGCTTGCCCGTGTTGGCCCCAAGAATGACTTCAATCTGCCGGGGTGCGACCACCGCCGGCGCCGGCAGCGTCCCGCCGCTGGCCGAAGTGGTCGTCTCGGGGCGGGCGGCGCCCACCAGATCCTCGAGACGGACCGGCTTCACTTCGTCTTCCTTCGTGTCGATCGGATTGCGCAGGGCGATGTAGAAGGCGCCCGAATTCTTGGCCACGGCCAGGACCAGGGCCTGTTCCGGCGTCACGGCGACGGTCAGGTTCTGCATGCGGATCGCCTTGTCGCCCTGCTCCTCGGTCAGCGCCTCGCCGACCGAGAGGACGCGCAGCGCCTGGAGCACGACACGGGATTCGCGCCGTTCGCCACCGGCCGCATCCTCGGCCGGGCCGAGGGCGGTATTGGCGAGCACGAGCTGGATGTCCACGAGGTCGTCGGCGCGGAGGAAGTTGCCGACCGCGATCTCGTCGTTGACGCGGAGTGCCACCGCCCGCATTCCATCGGGGATCAGCACCGAGAGGCCGGGCTTGGTCTTGTCGCCCGGGGCGAGGATCACGCTCTGCAGCACGATCTGGCCGGCCGGCAGCGCGCTCAGCGCCACCGCGTCGACCGCCGAGCGCGGATCCGACAGGGAGCCGACCGGCGCCGGGCCTTGGATCTTCAGCGTGGCGAGCTTGGTCGCATCGATCTTCTCGCCGCGGCCGATGTCCTTGGCGGCGACGACGATCGAGATCAGGTCGCGCCGCCCGGCAACCGGCTGACCGGGTGCGGGCGGCGGCGGCCTGCGCATCGCGACGCCGCCGACCACGATGAGGCCGACGGCGATCGCCACGAGCACCACACCGAGAACCAAACGAAACTTAGATCGTCCCATCGGACTGCGCCCCTGACTCAGAAATCTGCGATCGGCAGGACAACCTGCGTTCCCCTGGCCGGCCCGCCCATGTCACGCCAATCTGGCGCAATTTGGTAAAGGCTTCGTTTGCGAAACTGTCAGGCGCGAAACTTTTGCAGAAATGTCATGGCCTCGCCCCCTGCCGTGTTTCTCCGCCAACTATAATCGAAGTGGCGCGAGACAGAACCGAATATCGCCCTCGCCGGGGGAAAATTCCCAACGAATTGGTAGGTTTAGCGGGAGGGGAGGCGAATACCGTCGCCAGGGGTACCGCTATGGGCGGGGGGTGCCGCCGCAGGCCGGGACGCCGCCCACGACGGGGCGGCGTCGCCGCCCGGGAGAGACGGCCGGGCGGCCGGGGCCTGCGGGCTCGCGGGACGCAGGCTTCGGGTCGGTCCGGGTGCCGGAACGGCGGGCACCCGGGCAGGATCGAGGAAACGGCGCGTAAGCCGGATCAGGGGAAGGGGATCGACAAGCCGCCGGTCGCGGTCGTGCCGCGGCCGCTGCTGCCGCTGGCGTTGCCGCCGAACCGTGCGCCACAGGCGCCGAGCCCGGCGACGAGGGCGACCACCGCGACCAGGGAGAGGATTCGGTTGAGACGGGGGGCCATGGTTTCGTTCCATGCATTCGGTGGATCTGCTCCACCCTAGACGAAAGGCCGCGGCCTGGCAAAGCCGGCCGCGGCCCGTTGGGGATCAGGCCCCGGCGATGCCGCCGAGCAGGCCTTCGAGCAGACCGCCGACGAGCGGGATGTCGCTCACGGCCGCCAGCGCGTCGGTGTTCGAGCCACCGACCGAGGAGAGCGTGGTGAGCAGGCCGTTCACGGTGTCGAGCACCGGGTCCAGCACGCCGTTGTTGGCACCCACCAGGCCGTCCACGATAGCGCCGACCGGCTGCAGCGGCGCCCCGCTCGCGGTGATGTCGTTGAGCGGCTGCGTCAGTCCGGCGAGCAGGCCGAAGTCGGGATCGACTAGGCCGGCGACGAGGGACGACACGGTCTGCAGCGGGGTCCCGTTCAGCAGGTTGGCGACCGTGCCCTCGACCGTCTTGATCACACCGTCGGAGGCCGCCGTGCTGGTATCGCCGAGACCGGCGAGCCCGCCGACCAGGCCGTTCAGCAGGTCACTGAGGCCCGGGACCTGGGACAGCTGGGACAGGATGTTGTCACCGCCGCCGCCGAGCGACGGGAGCTGGCCGCTGAGCAGGCCGTTCACGGCATCGAGCACCGGGTCCAGCACGCCATTCTGGGCGCCGGCCAGGCCGTCGACCAACTGGGTCACCGGGGCGAGCGGGCCACTGCCCACTGCGGTCAGGCTGTTCAGCGGGCCGGTCAGGGCCGAGAGCGCGCCAGTGGTCGGGTTGACCAGGCCGTTCACCAGGTCTGCGACGCCCGACAGCGGGGTGCCGCCCAGCAGGTTGTTCACGGTGCCCTGCACCGTGTCGATCAGGCCGTCACCGGTGATCGAGGTGCTGGCACCGCCGACGCCGCCGAACAGACCGTCGGCGATCTGGCCGTTGGAGAGACCGCTGGTCAGGCCGGACAGGATCTGGTTGAGCGACGAGATCAGCGGCTCCAGCGCCTGGTTCTGGGTGTTGACCAGACCGTTCACCAGGTCGGTCAGGGGGCCGAGGGCACCGCCGGTGGTGGAGGTCAGCTGGTCGAGGGCGCCGGTCAGGGCGCTGAGGGCGCCGTCGTTCGGGTTCAACAGGGCGTCGACCAGATTGGTCACCGGCTGCAGGATGGTGTTGTTGGTCAGATTGTTCAGGACGTCTTCGACCGAGCAGATCAGGCCATTGCTGCCGCACTGCGCGGACGGGTTGTTCGGGTTGTTCGGATTGTTCGGGTTGTTGGGATTTTCCGGATTGCGCGGATCGGACGGGCCGCCGATCACGTCGCCGAAGCCGTCACGCCCGTTGAGCGCGCCGCCGATCAGGCTGATCTGCCGGATGCCGAAGCCCGAGCCCGCCGAGAACAGGAAGTTCGGCCGGTTCAGGTGGCGATGCATGTCGATCAGGGTCGGCTCCGACTGCTGCTTGGTGCGGTCGGTGCTCAGCAGGTTGGTGCCCGAATTCATGTAGAAGCGCACGCCGGCGAGGCCCATGGCGCCCTGCTGGTCGAAGATGCCGGTGGCGAACAGCGCCATGCCCGGGATGTCGGTCAGCAGCGCTTCGGCCTGGATGTCGCCGCCCAGCTTGTTGCCGCGCGAGTAGCTGACACCGCCGCCGAGGCGGAGATTGGGATTGGCGTAGACCGACAGGCCGGCGCGGCCGTAGACGCCGTCGATCGCGTCGCCCGTCTCGTAGCCGACCAGGCCTTCGAGGGTGACGTTGTCGAGATAATATTCGGCGATCGCCGCGACGCCATATTGCGCCACGCTGTCGACATAGACGCCACCGGCGGCGACACCGACCATGAACTTCTGCGGGTCACGGTAGAAGAGCTGCGCGGCACCGCCGGCGAAGCCGGTCTCGTCCGCGGTCACGCCGGCCACGCCGTCGACCTGCAGGCCGAGCTGGTCACCCAGCGGAATGGTCAGGCTGGGTGCACCGCCATAGGTGCCACCGTTCTCGTCCGCGCCACCGAAGAGGTCGAGGCGGAAGTTGGATTCCGCAACCGCACGGTTGCCGAGGCCGAACTGATCACCCGACACCGGGACGGCGTCCTGGGCCGACCCGAAGCCGGCGACGGCGAGTACAGTTGCAGCAGTTGTGGTGAAGAGAAACGCTTTAATCGCGGCAGTTCTGTTCATTTCGGTCGAGCCCCTTAAGCCTAAACAGTGTCGATGCAGATCTCACAAACCATTGCTCTTTCTATTCTATCCCCGGGCTGGCCGGCCTCTCTCGGGGCCCGGGTGGCAATGGTCTCTCTGCTTGCGAAGACCCTCTTACACGCTAGTCGCATCCACTTCGATGCGAGTTAGACCCTTTTTGCTGTACAAATGCCCTTATGAGCCCAAAACGGCGATAACGCCGAGAGCCGCAAAATCGGGGAGAAATTGGCGCCTTTGTTCCTTGACCCTGTCCAGCCGATCCCCAAAGTTGCACTCGAAGCGCAGGCTCGGCGCAGCACCGGCGAACACCCGGTGGCGTGTCCGGCCGTAGGGACCGGGGCCGACCAGGCGGCCGGATAGCACGCGATGATGGGGCATTCAGTGGCAGGCAGCGGACATCAAGGACCCCAGGTCCTGCTGGTCGACAGCAACATCGAGCGCAGCCGCCACCTGCGTGAGCATCTGACGTCGTGGGGCTTCAACGTCACCGTGGCACACGACGGTTATTCGGGTCTGCGCCACATCATGGGCATCTGGCCGGAACTGATCGTCGTCGATTCAGACCTCAAAGGCTGGTCCTCCTCGGTGGTGATCGACGGTGCGGTGCGGCTCGGCTCCCGCGCGCCGGTCATCATGCTGAACGAGCAGGGCCAGGGCGTGGCCTCGCGCTCCTCGCGCCGGCGCGTCGTCGGCATCATCGAAAATCCGAATTCGGTCAGCGAATTGCGCGCCGTGATGATGAATGCGATGTCCAAGGTTTCGACCGACACCGCCAGTGCGGGCGAGAATTTCGACCTCGCCTGAAGGCGCGCGTCCCGCAACGCAACCGAATTGGCTTTGCGCCGTCGTTCAAGCATCCTAACGTCTGCAAAGGACGGTTGAGGGGATTGCGCGGGGCATGGACGGTGCGACGCTGACCGTGGACAAGGTCCACAAGCGCTTCGGCGCGCTGGAAGTGCTGAAGGGCATCTCGCTGACCGCCGTCAAAGGCGACGTGATTTCGCTGATCGGTGCCTCGGGCTCGGGCAAGAGCACTTTCCTTCGCTGCATCAACCTGCTGGAAACCCCGGACTCGGGCGAGATCCGGGTCGAAGGCGAATTGATCCGCATGAAGAAGGACCGCGCCGGCAATGCCGTGCCGGCCGACAGCCGCCAAGTCGACCGCATCCGCACCAAGCTCGGCATGGTGTTCCAGAGCTTCAATCTGTGGTCCCATATGACCGTGCTGCAGAATGTGATCGAAGCGCCGGTCCATGTCCTCGGCAAGCCCAAGGCGGAGGCGATCGCCGAGGCCGAAGTGCTGCTGGCCAAGGTCGGCCTCGCCGAGCGGCGTGACTACTACCCCGCCCATCTCTCCGGCGGACAGCAGCAGCGGGTCGCCATCGCCCGGGCGCTGGCCATGAATCCGGCCGTCATGCTGTTCGACGAGCCGACCTCGGCGCTCGATCCCGAACTGGTCGGCGAAGTCCTCAAGGTGATGCAGGACCTCGCCGCCGAGGGGCGCACCATGGTCGTCGTCACCCACGAGATGGCCTTCGCCCGGGACGTTTCCTCCCGCGTCATGTTCCTGCACCAGGGCAAGGTGGAGGAGGAGGGGCCGCCCAGCCAGGTGTTCCGCAATCCGACCTCGGACCGCTGCCGCCAGTTCCTGGCCAAACATCTCTGAGCCGGGATCGTCCGCCTCCATGCCGCCCGATACCGATCCCGCGACTTCCGTTTCCGTCCTCGGCGATGCCTGCGGCTGGTTGTTGGCCGCCCTGGTCGGCCTGGTGCAGCTTGTGGGCTATGCCTTCGACGGCCTGTTCTGGCTGGTCGGCTGGATCTGGTGGCCCTTCGGCCAAGTCCTCTCCTTCTTGCTCGGGCTCGGCTACGACGGCTTTTCCTGGGCCGGCAGCGCCATTTATGCCTGGTGCGCCGAGGCGGCACCGGGCGTGCTGCCCTATTTCGACCTGCTGAGCTTCGGACCGGACGGCTGGGGCGACGAGCTCTGGGCCGGCTTGCAGGTGACCTTGAAGCTCGCGATCGTCTCGTTGGCGATCGGGCTCTGCATCGGGCTGATGGGGGCGGGGGCCAAGCTGGCGCCCAACAAGGTTTTGAACCGGATCGGCAACACCTATACGACGCTGATCCGCGGCGTGCCCGAACTGCTGACCCTGTTTATCATCTATTACGGCCTGCAATTTTCGATCCAGGGCGTGCTCTATCTGATCGATCCGCCGTCCCTCTGTGCCGCGACCGACCTCGGGCCGAAACTCGGCAGCCTGGGCCTCGCCGAGACGGGCGATTGGCTCTGCGCCCTGACCGGGCTGCAGGTCAGCGGCTTCGCCGCCGGCGTGATCGCCTTGAGCCTGGTCTTCGGCGCCTTCGCGACCGAGGTGCTGCGCGGCGCCATCCTGGCCGTGCCCAAGGGCCAGCTCGAGGCGGCGCGGGCGATCGGCATGACCCGGCCGCTGATGATCCGCCGGGTCCTGCTGCCCCAGGTCTGGCGCTATGCCCTGCCGGGGCTCGGCAATCTCTGGCTGATCATGGTGAAGGACACCTCCCTCGTCTCGGTCATCGCGCTCGACGAATTGATGCGCAAGACCTCGATCGCGGTCGGGGTGACCAAGCAGCCCTTCCTCTTCTATGGCGCCGCATGCCTCGTCTATCTCTCGGTCACCGGGGTTTCCATGATCACTTTCGCCCGGATCGAGCGCTGGGCCTCGCGCGGCGTGCGCCGAGCCTGAGGAGGAGACGATGGACCCGACCACCGCCGCCCCGCCGCCCGCTGCGCCGGCCCCCGAGCCCGGCCTCTTCGATACGGTGCTCGGCCTGATCGGCGATGTCCTCTACGGCATCTATTGGGTGTTCGCCGAGGTGATCTCGTCGATCGTCTGGGTCTTCTCCTCGATCAAGCTGGGGCTCCGCGAAGCCTGGCTCTTCCTCGGCGACATTCTCTCGCCGGTGCTGGATCCGCTCGGCGTCGCCATCAACGACTATCTGCCCGTGCTCGGCAAATACGGGCCGAAGCTGGTCGAGGGCCTGTGGACGACGATCGAGATCGTCGGCGTCTCGCTCGCGGTCGGCGGGCTCCTGGCGATCCCGCTGGCCCTGTGCCGGACCTCGCGCAGCGGCCTGCTGAAGGGCTTCGCCACCACCTATATCTTCTTCTTCCGGGGCACGCCGCTGCTGGCCCAGGTCTATCTGATCTATTACGGCTCGGGCCAGTTCCGTCCCTTCTTCGAGCATGCCGGGCTGTGGCCGGTGTTCCGCGAAGCCTATTGGTGCGCCCTGATCGCCTTTTCGATGAACACAGCCGCCTATACGGCGGAGATCCTGCGCGGCGGCATCCAGGCGATTCCGGTCGGCGAGATCGAGGCGGCGCGCTCCCTCGGCATGGGGCGGCGGCTCTTGATGCGCCGGGTGATCCTGCCGGGCGCCTATCGGATCGCCCTGCCGGCATACGGCAACGAGATCATCCTGATGATCAAGGGCAGCGCCATCGCCTCGATCGTCACCATCCTGGACCTGATGGGCCAGGCCAAGCGGGCCTATTCCCAGTCCTTCTCCTTCGCCGTCTATTTCTATGCGGCGCTGATGTATCTGGTCGTCACCTTCATCCTGACGCGGGGCTGGAAACGGCTCGAGGACTGGCTCAATCCCCAGCGCCGGCCGCCCGCCTATGACGGGCCGCCGTCCGCCAAACCCTGATCAGTCGCGCCAGAAGCGTTCCTGCACCAGGACTTCGGCCCATTGGCTGCGCAGCGATTTCCGCTTGCGGTCGAGCCCGGCGCCATAGAAGCCGGCGAGCGCCCCTTCGGCATAGGAACGGCCGGAATCCGCCTTGCCGAGGGTGCCGATCAGGCGCTGCGCCACCGTCATGTCATTCAATTCGCCCAGGAAATCCTGCAACCCGGCGAGCCCGTCGAGGAAGCGGCGGACGTCGCGGCCATCGAACAAGGTGCCGAAGAATTCGAGGGCATAGCGCAACCGCTTGATCTCGATCCGCAGCGCGTGGAGCTGTTCGGCGTCGAGCTGCATGATGCGCCGGCCGCGCTTGCGCACGCGCTTGAAATGGCTGTTCAGCACCTCGCGGGCGAAATCGAGCACCGGGGCGGACAGGCGGGCCTCGTCGCCGCCCTCCTGCCAGCCGGCGGCGGCGACATAGCGGCCGAGGGAGAGGGCGAGCACGGTGTGGCGCTTCTCGGCCAGCGCCCGGCGGGCCAGGGCATAGCCCTGCTGGCGCTCGCTCTCGGCCTGGAGCAACACGCGGTCGAAGCGGTGGTCGCTGCCCAGGGTCTGGAACACCGGGCCGGCGACGTCGTGGATGAAGACGTCCCAGTCCCGCGCCGGGCCGAGCGCGTCGGCCAGCCATTTCACCTCGTTCGACAGGGTGGTCGCTGGTTCCGGCCCCAGGATGGCGCGGAACAGCTTGAAGCCGGAGCGCAGGCGGCGCAGGGCGACGCGCATCTGGTGCACGCCCTCGACGTCGCTGCCCTCCAGCACCGCTTCGACATTGGCCAGCCATTGGCCGGTGCAATCGCGCACGATGCGGCCGAAGGCTTCGCCGGCCGGCAGTTCGGGCGCCAGTTCGAGCTTCGAGGCCTTGGCCGGCGCCGGCACCTTGCCGGCGGCGAGGCGGGCGCCCCGCTCGGCCTTGGATTCGACGATGATGCGCGCCGGCACTTCCTCGGCCACGGCCAGGGCGAGGGTGAAGAGATCGGCGGGGTGGCCGCCCTTCAGCTCGAATTCGACTTCGGAGATCGGCAATTCGCCCTTGCCGTCGGCCCGGATGGCACCTTCGTCCAGCGCCACCTCGACCTCGCCGCCGCCGTCGAGCGCCAGGCGGCGCAGCGAGCGGCGGAAATCGGTCGAGAACACCGGGATCAGCTTGTCCGGGCCGAGCGGGCCGAGATTGAGCACGATGTCGACCGTGCCGGGCGGGAAGGCCGCCAGATCGGGCACGGTCTGCCGGCTCTCGATCTCCCATTCGCGGCGGGTGGCGAGGCCGGCCAGGCTCTTCACCGGGACCTTGACGCCGTGAATGCGCCGCCGCCCGTCTTCGCGCACGCGGAGGGTCACTTTGGCGGCCGCCATCTGGCGGTCCGGCGTGTCGAAATAGGTGGTGCGGAGCTGGCGGGTGACCAGGGGGGCCAGGGCGCCCCGCGCGAGCACGGGCAGGCGGCGCAGGCGGGCCAGGTCTTCCGGCGCCACCCCCAGTTTCAACTCGACTTCCGAGCCCATCAGACCAGGTCCTTCGGTATCACGAACAGTTCCAAAGATCCGCTGTGTCGCTTCAGGTCGCGCCAGCGGCCGATGGGCACGCGGATCACGGCGAGGCCGGCGGTCGGGAATTTGGCCGCCAGTTTTTCTTCCATCGCCGTGCCCTTGGCCTCGATCAAGGCGGCGGCCAGGTCCTCGAGCCCCGGATTGTGCCCGATCACCAGGGCGCAGGAGGCGTCGTCCCCCAGTTTGCGCAGGTGTTCCAGCAGCACCGCTTCGGGCGCCAGATAGAGTGCACGCTCGATCAGCACCGGCGCCATGTCGCCGAGCACGGACTGCACGCGCACCAGCGTCTCGCGCGTGCGGCGGGCCGAGGAACACAGGATCACCTCGGGCAGCAGGCGCTCGTGACCCAGGAATTGGGCCACCAGGCTGGCCGCCCGCTCGCCACGCTGATTGAGCGGGCGGTCGTGATCGTCGACCGACGAATCGTCCCAGCTCGACTTGGCGTGGCGCAGCAGAAGGATGGTCTTCATCGGAAATCCGCTCGTGGCGACCGCATCGGGCTCAGACTCGGGCACGCCACAATAGCCGCGCCATGCGGCAAATTGGTAGCCCGGGGTAAAATACATATGAAAAATGAGCAAAAGGCGGTCACTTGAAAACCCTGGTGTGAATTGCCTTTGATGATAGCGGCAGGCGCCGGCGGCGCCACCCTAGCGGTATCAGGAGGCAATCCGATGACTCTCAGGCTCGGCGACATCGTCCCCGATTTCACCCAGGATTCGACCGAAGGCCCGATCCATTTCCACGACTGGCTGGGCTCGAGCTGGGGCATCCTGTTCTCCCACCCCAAGGATTTCACCCCGGTCTGCACCACCGAACTCGGCTATACGGCCAAGCTGAAGCCCGAATTCGACAAACGGAACGTGAAGGTCCTGGCGCTTTCGGTCGATTCCGTCGACAGCCACGAGGCCTGGGTCGGCGACATCGCGGAAACCCAGGGCACGGCGATCAACTACCCGATCCTGGCCGACGTCGACCGCAAGGTCTCCGGCCTCTACGGCATGATCCACCCGAATGCCAACGACACCTTGACGGTGCGTTCGGTCTTCATCGTCGATCCCAACAAGAAGCTCCGCCTGTCGCTCACCTATCCGGCCTCGACCGGGCGGAATTTCGACGAAATCCTGCGGGTGATCGACTCGCTCCAGCTCACCGACGGCTATTCGGTGGCGACGCCGGTCAACTGGAAGGACGGGGAGGATGTCATCATCGTCCCCTCGCTCCAGGACCCGGCCGTGATCGCGCAGAAATTCCCCAAGGGCTTCAAGGCGCTGAAGCCCTATCTGCGGCTGACGTCCCAGCCGAACCGTTAAGGGGGCGCGCGGTCAGGGCTTGCGGTAGCGGGCTTCGACAGCGCGCTCGATCGCGGCGGCGGTGAGCCGGTCGACCTGCAGCCCGTCGCGCACGAGCTGCAAGAGGCGCGCCTCGTGGATCGCCAGCTTGGCGTCGACCGCGGCGAGTTCGCAGGCCAGGGCATAAGCGGTGTCGTGCAGCCCGGCGGGCAGGCTGCCGCTGACCATCTTCAGCACTTCTTCGAGCCCCTTGGGGGCATGCAGCATGGCGCCGCAAGCCCGGGCCGAATCCGGCAGCTTGTTGGTGTCATAGGTCCGGAAGGCCGGCAGGGTCTTCACGATCTCGCCGATCGTGTGCAGCTCGGCATTGGTCATTTCGCCGTCCGCCGCGGCGACGCAGACCATCACCCAGATCAGCGCGTCGTGGGGACTGATACGCTCGGTCATCGTTTCTCGATCCCGTTTTCTTCGACCGGCAGGAATAGAGGATCGCCGCCCCGGGGGCAAGCCGGCTCCGGCCGCGCGCGCCCGGCCAGGCCGAGACCGAGGGCACCGAGCAGCAGGATCGACGCCAGCTCGAAGGCGAGGCGGAAGCCGTCCAGGATCGCGGCCGGGGCGGCACTCGCCGTATCGCCCGCGACGGCGGCGAAGATGGTGCCGAGCACGGCGGTGCCGGCGATCAGCCCGAGGTTGCGCGATAGGCTGAGCAAACCGGCGACGACACCGCGCCGCGCCGGCCCGGCCCCCGCCACCACCGCAGTATTGTTGGCCGCCTGGAAGAGCTGATAGCCAGGCGTCAGCACCGCGATGCCGAAGATATAGCCCGGAATCCCGGCGATCCCGGG
>JAYSCC010000030.1:0-13684 GCA_041915065.1 Zavarzinia sp. | reverse complement strand
GGAGCATGTTACGGGCGGAGGTCTTGCCGATCTCGCCGTCCTTGGCCAGGATGACGAAGCTCGACTTCACCAGGGCGGTCGCCGGCACGCCCGCGGCGAGACCCAGGAATTCGGCGCTGCGCTTGGTGATGACGGCGGCGAGGTGGACACCTTCGGCCACCTTCAGCACGACTTCGGCATTCACAGGGCCGAGCGTCACCGATTCGACGACACCGGGAAACTGGTTGCGTGCACTGGTCTTCATCTCAAAGATCCTCTCGGGTGAACGGCGATGGGCGGATGATCGGGAGCCTCAAGCCTGTGGCGAGGAAGGCGGGCCGAGGCGAACCTGGACTTCGGAAGGACGCGCAGTATAGGGGGCCGAGGTCACCAGAACAGCGGCGCCACACGCCGCGTAGTAAGCCACATTGCCACGGTCGATGCCACCAGCGGCGGCAACCACGGGGCCGCCGCCCGGGCGGCGGCGAACTGCGACGACGACTTCCGCTACCTGCTCGGGGTTGAATTTTTCGAGTTGCAGAACGTCGGCCAGCTCCGCGGCCGCCAATGCCTCGTCCGGGCTCTTCACCTCGATCACCAGGGTTCGCTCGGGAACCGCCGTCTGGAGCTGCCGAAGCGCGCCCTCGATGCCACCTTCGCCGGCAAAGAATGCCTGGTGTTCGGGGAACAGCAGGATGGTCTCGGACAGGCCGAGCCGATGCAGAACACCGCCACCGGCGCGGATCGCCTTGGCAGAAAAGCGCCGGGTCCCCGGCACCGTCTTACGGGTGCAGGCGATCGAGACCGCCGGATTGACGGCACGCGCCGCATCGACCAATTCGCGGGTCACTGTCGCGATGCCGGATGCCCATTCGATCAGATTCTGGGCCACCTTCCAGGCGGCAAAAAGGGCAGCGGCGGTCCCCTCGGCCGCCATCAACGGAGTCCCCGGCGGGCAGAAGGTGCCGCTCGCCACCGGCCCCGCGGTCAAATTTCCACCGCAACGCAGCACGACACGCGCCGCCTCCTCGGTACAGGCGGCAACAAGGGGACTGCGCGCGGCGAAGGTCATCACCGCGGCTCGCCCACCGATCCCGAGGGAGTCGGTCGTCAGGTCGCCAAAGGGAACATCCTCGGCGACCAGCCGATCGATTTCGGCGTCGGAAAACAGCATCTCAACCGAACTTGAAGAGAACGCCGTAACCGCCGCGCGGGTAGTTCCATTCGATATCACCGGTATCGGCGGTCAGCACGCGGCAGGTTCCGCATTCCATGCAGCCGTCGGGCACCACCTCGACCTGACCGCGGTCGTTCGTGGTGTAGCAGCCGGCCGGGCAGACCGTGGTCAGCGCCTGGAGCGCCGCCGAAGGCTTCTCATGCGCCTTGATACGGATGTGGGGGCGCCCCGCGTCGACCAGATAGCGGTTCACGTAGAGCTTTTCCTCGACCCGCACCGAAGCGGCCGTCGGTTCCGTCGTCATCGCCATGCCCTCGCCAGCTTGAATGCGTCCCCGATCATGCCCCGGAGACCCCGGCCCTTGCGGAAGGAGGAGACGATCTGACGTTCCTTCTCGCGCTTGTCGACACCGTCGACCCTGAACCAGCTCTGCGCCGCCTGGCTGAACAGGCGCGGATAGACGCCGAAGACATTCTTGGCGTTACCATGCAGGAAGTTCGGGATGTCTTTGTATTTCTTCAGGTCCTTCATCACGAAGGTCTCGTCCAGCGCCTTCCGGTAGGCGGCGAGGTCGGCCTTCGAGAAATCGGAACGGAACTGCCGCAGGCGGATGATGGTCTGTGCCGCGATCCGCCCCGTGGTCATCGCCAGGTTGGAACCTTCGCGGTGCACCGCATTGACGAAATGGGCGGAGTCGCCGACCAGCACCCAGCCGTCGCCGTAGATTTCCGGGATCTCGCGATAGCCGCCTTCCGGGATCAGATGGGCGGCATATTCCTTGACCTCGGAGCCTTCGAGCAGCGGCTTCACGCTCGGATGGTTCTTGAAGGCTTCGAGCAGGGCATAGGGGGCGGTGCCGGTCTCGGCGAAGTCGGAGACCATGCAGCCGATGCCGACCGCGAGCGATTCCTTGTTCGTGTAGATGAAGCCGGTGCCGGTCATGCCGTTGGTCACCGTGCCCATCACCTCGATCACCACGCCCTCGTCGCCCTTCAGGTTGAAGCGCTGCTCGATCACTTCCTGCGGCAGGAAATGCATTTCCTTGACCGCCAGGGCGACCGACTGCGGCTTCAGTTCGGGGCGCAGCCCGGCGCGCTGGCCGACCAGGCTGTTCACGCCGTCGGCCAGGACCACGACATCGGCATAGACATGGGCGCCGCCGCGGTCGGTGCGGACACCGATCACCTTGCCCTTGATGTCGCGCAGGAGGTCGGTGACCGTCGTCTCGCACAAGAGCGTGGCACCGGCCTCGCGCACGCGGCGGCTGAACCACTTGTCGAACTGGGCGCGGATGATCGTATAGCGGTTCGGCTTCTCTTCGTTGAAGTCTTCCGAACGGTAGTGCATGCCGGCGTGGGACGTGTCGTCCATCATCCAGATGCGCTGTTCGATCACGTGGCGCTCCAGCGGCGCGTCGTCACGGAAATCGGGGATCACCTTCTCCAGCGCATCGGCATAGAGGATGGCACCCTGGACGTTCTTGGAACCGGGATATTCCCCGCGTTCCAGTTGCAGGACCTTCAATCCGGCCTTGGCCATCGTATAGGCGGCGGCATTGCCCGAGGGGCCTGCCCCGACCACGATGGCGTCGAAACGTTCCTCGCTCATCTGAACCTCCCTCAGCTCGCCAGACGGTGGACGGACAGGCGCCGGCGGAACGCGGCCGTCAGCACCGGCAGAAGCTCGACCGCATTGGCGACGATGCCGACATGGGCGAAATCGAAGATCGGGGCCTTGGGGTCGGTGTTGATGGCGACGATCAGATCGGCCCCCTCGACGCCCACACGGTGCTGGATCGCGCCGGAGATGCCCGCGGCGATATAGAGTTTCGGCCGGATCGTCTTGCCGGTCTGGCCGATCTGGCGATCCGCCGTGATCCAGCCCTTCTGGACGAGCGGGCGCGAGCCGCCATATTCGGCACCGATCACCGCCGCCAGGTCCTTCACGAGCTGGAAATTCTCCGGGCTCTTCAAGCCGAGGCCACCTGCCACCACCGCATCGGCGTAGGAGAGCTGGGCCTTGTTGGTCTCGCGGTCGGCGACGAACTGCAGCACCTTGGTGATCACATCCTCTTCCCGCATGTCGAGGGCGTGGTCGACGATGCGGCCGAGACGGCCCAGTTGCGCTTCCGGCATGGCCATCACGCGGGGCCGCACGGTCGCCATCTGGGGCCGGAAGTTCAGGGTGTGGATGGTGCAGAGAAGCGAACCGCCGAAGGTCGGCCGCGTCGCCGCCAGCGAGCGTTCGTCGTCGATCGCGAGTTCGGTGCAGTCAGCGGTCAGGCCGGTCAGCAGCGTGGTTGCCACCGAACCAGCCAGATCACGGCCGAGGGTGGTGGCGCCGAGCAGCACGATTTCCGGCTTGAAGGTGTTGACGAGATCGGTCAGCGCCTTGGTGTAGGGCTCGTTCCGATAGTGCGTGAGCACCGGGTCGGCGATCCGGTAGACCAAGTCGGCGCCATGCTCCCAGCAGGTCGCGGCGACATGGCCCAGTTCCTCGGCATCGGCACCGAGGGCGACACCGGCCAGTTCCGCACCCAGCTTGTCCGCGAGCTTGCGCCCCTCGCCCAGGAGTTCGAGGGAGACCGGGTGGATATGGCCGTGCTCGTATTCGATGAAGACCCAGACGTGCTTATAGGCCTTGAAGTGCTCCGGCAGCTCCTTCTTCATGCCGGCGCGGCCAGAGGCAGCGGGAGGGGCGGCGGGTTTGGCTTGGTCGCTCATGGTATCATCCCCTCTCGGTCAGAAGCCGGCGGACAGGCGGCGCAGATCGGCTTCGAGGCCGGGCTGGCGCTCCAGGATCGCGCCGATCAGGGCGTCGGCCATCTGAGTCGCGTTACGGTCCTGGGTCGCCACCAGTTGCGCCTTCTCGGCCCGTGCGGTCGGCGCGAAGACCTTCTTCACCACGGTGGGCGAACCGCGCAGCCCGCATTTGACCAGATCGGTGATGCCGGCGGCGGCAGCGTTCCAGGTCACCACGTCCGCCCGCGCCGCCTTCAGCGCATCGGCGAGCGAGCCGCGGCGGATCTCGTTGGTGCCTTCCAGCATAGTGATGAGTACGGGCAGCGCGGTCTTCAGGACCTGCACGCCGCCCTCGGCCCGGCGCTCCACCGTGATCTCGCCCTGCTCCTGGTCGATGCCGGAGATGCGCGAGACATAGGTGAGCTGGCGAAGGTCGAGACGCTTGGCGATGCCGGGGCCGACCTGCGCGGTGTCGCCGTCGATCGTCTGCTTGCCGGTGAAGACGACGTCGGGAACGCCCCAGGTTTCGCCGATCTTCTGGATGGCAGCGGCGAGAGCGTAGGAAGTGGCCAGCGTGTCGGAACCGGCGAAGAAGCGGTCGGTCAGCAGGACGGCGCGGTCGGCACCGAAGGTCAGGGCCTTGCGCAGGCTGTCTTCCGCCATGGGCGGACCCATGCACAGCACGGTCACTTCGCCGCCATGCTTGTCGCGCAGCGCCAGCGCCGCCTCGAGGGCGAAGAGGTCGTAGGGATTGATGATCGTCGGCACGCCCTGGCGCATGATCGTGTTGGTCACCGGATGGACGCGGATCTGCGCACTGTCGGGAACTTGCTTGATACAAACGACGATATGCATCCTGTCCTCCTGATCGCTGGCTGCCGACCACACCCACTTCTTCGCAAGTACCGTGCCAGTCGAAAAACCCAGGAAATCCGCCACTTTCGCACCCGACATCCGTGTCGGGTTCGCGACAGTGCGTCAGCCTTCGTTCGTCAGGGCCGACAGCGGCACGAAGGCGCCGCGCTTCGGCCTGACCGCGTCCTTCAACACCTTGAAGACCCGCTGATCGAGCGGCGACGAGGCGACGAAGTCGGCATAGGCCTTGGCCAGATATTCACGGCAGGCGACCATCAGGGCGGCATCGTCGAGACCTTCGAGATCCTGCCGGCGCAGGTACTCGCCCATGCGACGCAAAATGTGCAAACGGGCGACGTTTAGTACCGACGGGTCATAAGGCACGCCCAGGAGCGAGAAGAAATCCTCGGCCGAGGACTGGCGCTTCAGTTGATCGAGCACGCTCATGACTGGGGTTCCTTCTCTTGCAGGTCGGTTTCCGCCTTGACCCGGCGGCGATAGTGATCGAGCCGGGCTTCCAGGAATTCGATGCGGTCGAGCATGGCGGCCAGCGCCTCGCCCACGGGGTCGGGCATCAGGTGATGTTCGAGGTCGATCCGGCCGTCGATGCGGCGCCGTTCGGAGTCGGCGCGCACCACCTTGCCGGGGATGCCCACCACGGTCATGCCGGGGGCGACAGTCTCGATCACCACGGAATTGGCACCGATGCGCGCCCCCCGCCCGACCGTGATGGCCGACAGCACCTTGGCGCCGGCCCCGATCAACACGCCGTCCTCGATCGTCGGATGGCGCTTGCCGTGCGACCAGCTGGTGCCGCCCAGGGTCACACCGTGATAGAGGGTGACGTCGTCGCCGACCACCGCCGTCTCGCCGATCACGACGCCGGCGCCGTGGTCGATGAACAGGCGCTGGCCGATCGTGGCGCCCGGATGAATGTCGACATTGGTGACCAGCCGGCCGAACCAGGACAGCAGGCGGGCGGGAAAGCGCGCACCCGAGAGCCACAGGCGATGCGACAGACGATGGATCATCACGGCATGGACGCCGGGATAGGTCAGCATGATCTCGAGCCCGAAGCGGGCCGCCGGATCGCGCGCCTTCACGCAGGCGATATCGGCCCGCCAGGAGGCGAAGAGGCCCGGCTTCTTCGGCACGTCGGCGGTCACGAGTTGGGTATTGGCGAGGTCGACCATGGCATCGCCCCCGTCATTCCGCGCCGGTCATGGCGCCGCGACCGCAGCTTGCATAGATCTCCATCAATTCGGTGTTGCCGACGATCCGCTTGGTTCGCGCGGCCCGGTCGCGCACCCGCTCCAGCACGGCCCGCGCCCGCATCTCGTCGGCCGCGAGGCCGAGGCGGTGCAGCGCGGCGAGCACGGAGGAGACGCCGGAATGCTTGCCCAGCACGATCTGGCGCTGGCGCCCGAAGGGGGCGGGCGACAGGGCTTCGTAGGTCTGCGGATCCTGCAGCAGGCCATGGACATGGATGCCGGATTCATGGGTGAAGACGCCCGAACCGACGATCGACTTGGCGGTCGGGATCGGCCGGCCGCTGGCCGCCGCGACGATATCCGCCAGGCCCTGGAGGCGGGTCAGGTCGACGCCGGTACGCCGGCCCTGGGTCTGGGCCAGGGCGGCCACAACTTCTTCGAGGGCGGCATTGCCGGCCCGTTCGCCGAGGCCGAGCACGCAGACCGAGGCATGGGTCGCCCCGCCCTGTACCGCCGCCAGCGTATTGGCGGTGGCGAGGCCGAGGTCGTCATGGCCGTGGAATTCGATTTCCAGGTCCGTCTCGGCGCAGAGCCGGCGCATGACGGCATAGGTTGCAAAGGGATCGAGGCAGCCCACGGTATCGGCGAAGCGGAAGCGATGCGCCCCCGCCTCTTCCGCGACGCGGAGCGCCTGGCAGACGAAGCCGATGTCGGCCCGGCTCGAATCCTCGCCGCCCACCGCGACCTTGAGGCCGAGGTCGAGGGCATAACGCACCACGCGGTCGAGACGGCGCAGCGCTTCGTCCCGGCCGGCATGATATTTGGCCTGGATCTGCCGCTCCGAGAGCGGAACCGAGAGGTTCACGCGGGAGAGGCCGGTGCGCAGCGCCGCCTCGACATCCGCCTCGGTCATGCGGCACCAGGCGATCGGTTCCGCATGGTGCAGGCTGTCGGCGACGGCAGCGATCGCTTCGATCTCTGCCGTGCCCATGGCGGGCGTGCCGGCTTCGATCTCGTCGACCCCCGCCTCGTCGAGGGCGCGGGCGATCGCCAGCTTCTCGTCGAGGGTGAAGGCGACACCCGGCGCCTGCTCGCCATCGCGCAGCGTGGTGTCGTTGATGATCACGGGCGGCATCAGGGTGTCGGTCATGGCCGTAACTCCGAAGGGCTCAGGCGTAGGTCGGGTTGAAGGTCTCGGCGGAGGGTGCCCTGTTCGCCTTCCAGAAGGGCGACAGCGCACGCAGCTTCTCGATGATGCCGGGCATCACTTCGAGCACGCGGTCGACATCCTCTTCCCCATTCTCGCGCGAGAAAGAGAAGCGGATGGCGCCATGGGCCGCCGTATAAGGCACCTTCATGGCGCGCAGCACATGCGAGGGTTCGAGCGAGCCGGAGGTGCAGGCCGAACCCGAGGAAGCGGCGATGCCCTGCTTGTTCAAAAGCAGCAGGATCGCCTCGCCCTCAATGAATTCGAAGGCGACATTGGCGGTGTTGGGCAGGCGGTGATCGGTGTCGCCGGTCACGAAGGAATTGCCGATCCGCTGCAGCAGGCCGCTCTCCAGCCGGTCGCGCAGGGCCTTCACCCGGGTCTGCTCGTCCGCCATATGGAGCTTGGCCAGTTCCGCCGCCTTGCCGAGGCCGATGATGGCGGGGGCATTCTCGGTGCCCGCACGCCGCCCGCGTTCCTGATGGCCGCCGCGAATGAGCGGGCGCAGGCGCACGCCCTTACGGACATAGAGGGCGCCGATGCCCTTCGGCCCGTGCAGCTTGTGGCCGGAGAGCGAGAGCATGTCGATCTCGGTCGATTTCAGGTCGATCGGCAGCTTGCCGACCGCCTGCACCGCGTCCGTATGGAACAGGGCGCCGGCGCCATGGGCGAGTTCGGCCAGTTTCTCGACCGGGAACACCGTCCCCGTCTCGTTGTTCGCCCACATGATCGAAGCGATCGCCGTCTTCGGGCCGAGGGCCGCCCGGTAGGCGTCGATGTCGAGCCGGCCGCGGGAGTCGACCGGGATCCGATGCACCACGACGCCGCGATGCTTTTCCAGATAGTCGCAGAGCGAGAGCACCGCCGGATGTTCGACCACCGAGGTAATCACCTCGTTCCGCCCGCCCTGGGTCTCCAGCGCCGAGAGGATCGCGGTATTGTCGGATTCCGTACCGCCCGAGGTATAGATGATCTCGTGGTCGAATTCGGCGCCCAGCAGGTCCTGGAGCTGGCGCCGCGCGACCTTCAGCGCGCCGCCGACCTCGGAACCAAAGGCGTGCATCGAGGAGGCATTGCCGAACTGCTCGGTGAAGAAGGGCAGCATGGCGGCGACCGCTTCCGGATCGACGCGGGTGGTGGCGTTGTTGTCGAGATAGACCGGGCGCATCGCCGACTCCTTCGCAGATGGATTAGACGGGGATCACACGGAGCGGCTGGCCGAGCTTCTCGATCAGCTTCTCCTGCACGCCGCTCACGGTGACCGAGGCCATCTGGCAGCCGACACAGGCGCCCGACAGCTTCACCATCACCCGCTCGCCCTCGACGTCGACCAGCTCGCAATCACCGCCGTCGCGCTTCAGGAAGGGCCGCAGTTCCTCGATCGCCTCTTCGATCAGGCGGATCTTCTGCAGGTTGGTCAGCTTCGGCTTGGTCACCGGCTCCAGCTTGATGGCGAGGGGCGACTTGCCGGTCTTCGGCCGCTTCAAGGGCCGGACCGCGTTGCTGGGGTCGAAGGCTTCAGCCGCATCGAGCAGGCCTTCCGCGACCATGGCCGCATTGGTCTTGGCCAGGACTTCCTCGATCCCTTCGACACAGGTGGAGCAGCTCCCGCCCGCCTTGGTGAAATGCGTCACCTGCTCGAGCGAGGTCAGCTTGTTCATGCGCACGGCGCGCTCGATCATGCCTTCGTCGACGCCGAAGCACTTGCAGATCAGGGCACCTTCCTCGTGGTCGTCGACCCAGGCTTCGCCCTTGTAGTTGGCGACCGCGGCGCGCAGCGCCTCGTAACCCATGACGGAGCAGTGCATCTTTTCCGGCGGCAGGCCGCCCAGGAAGTCCGCGATGTCCTGATTGGTGATCTTCATCGCCTCTTCGATCGTCTTGCCGATGATCAGCTCGGTCAGGGCCGAGGAGGAGGCAATGGCGGAGCCGCAGCCGAAGGTCTGGAACTTGGCGTCGGTGATCACTTCGGTCACCGGCTCGACCTTGATCATGAGACGGAGCGCATCACCGCAGGAAATGGCGCCGACATCGCCCACCCCGTCCGGCTTTTCCATCACCCCGGCGTTCTTCGGGTTGTAGAAATATTCCTGAACCTTTTCGCTGTATTCCCACATGGTTCCTACTCCTCAACCGAAGGACTTGCCGCAGGAGCAGCTGGACGTCGCCTGGGGGTTGTCGAAAGTGAAGCCGGAGCCTTCGAGGCTGACCACGAAGTCGATCGTGGTACCGGCGATGACCGGGCCGCTGGCCGGGTCGATGAAGAGTTTGACGCCGTCCTGCTCGGCCACCAGGTCGTCGGGCTCGGGCGCCGCCACCAGGCCCATCATGTATTTGAAGCCGGCGCAGCCGCCCGCTTCGACCATCACCCGCAGGCCCTCGACCGGCTGGGTGGACCCGGCGATCGCGGTGCGGACGGCATTCAGGGCACTCTCGGTCAATTGGATCATGTTGGCGGCTCCTTGCGACGCGATCCCTGCCAGGGGACATCGCAAGCTCCGTGCCAAGATCCAACTAATTGATTTATATCAGTTTTCCAGATCGGAAGGTTCGCTGCGGTGCGACATGTCGGTTTTCCGACAGGTCGGAATGACGACGTACGTACGATTTGGAAAAGGACGAACCCGGCTCCGCGGGGATCGGAAACGGAGCCGGGTTCACCCGAAGCGGCAGGGGCGCCGCCGGGAATCAGATCAGACCTGAAGCAGATCAGGCCTGAAGCAAATCAGGCGTGAAGGGCGAGGTCGGCGGTCCTGCGGCTTTGCGCCATCAGGCTCTCGCCGTCTTCCGCGCCGAAACAATGTTCGAAATCGTCACATTCGGAACAGCTCGGCGCCGTGCACAGGCGGAAGCCCTCGTCGCGGCAGATCATGCGATAGAGGAACTTCTTCCACTTCATGTCGCGGGCGTTCTTGCGGGCGAGCGACTCGAAGTGACGCTCCATGAGCCAGGAGAGTTCGCGCCGGTTACGCAGGCCCAGATCCTGCCACAGGTGGTTGGGCCGCATGGCGCGCCTAGCGATCATGGCGGCGAGCTGATATTCGAAGGCGCTGCCCTCGCTCGAATGGCGGAACAGCAATTCGCGCAGGCAGGCTTCGTCGTCGGCCGGGATCAGCTCGGTCGAGGCGAGCCCGTCGAACTGGCGGCGCGCCGCCGGGAACACGCTGCCGACCAGGGAACGCAGGTCCTCGTGGGCGAGGCCGATGCGCTCGCCCGGGCGGACACCCTCCGCCGCAGCCTCGCAGAGCGAGAGCGACAGGATCGAGGCGACGACATGGGCATCGAAGGCATCACAGGCGGCGCGTTCGCCACCGCCCATCAGCCAGCCGTAGACATCCTGCGGTTCCATGGTGACCTCCTCACGCCTGGCCGTGGCTCTGGCAATTGGTGGGGCAGACGCGGGCACAGGCACCGCAGCCGATGCAGGCCCCGGCATCGACCAGCGCCATCACCTTGCGTTCGATATCGTCGTCGTCCGGATCGACCAGCTCGTCCTCGTCGTTGACGCCCATCAGGGTCATCACGCCGCGACCGCAGACTTTGTAGCAGCGGCCGCAGCCGATGCAGACCTTGGCATCGATGGCGAGAAGATATTCCGGCACCCAGTCGCGGCCGTCGCGGGTCTGTGCTTGCATCGGTGCCTCCTTTACGCGGCTTCGAGACGCTTGAGTTCCGCCCGCTTGGCTTCCAGGACCTGGAACGCCTCATGGGCCTTGGCGGCGACTTCCGGGATCTTCTGCCAATTGATCGGCAGTTCCTCGGAAAGGTCGTGGAGATCCATCTTGGCCTGGGTTGCCTTGGCCGAGAGTTTCTTGAGTTCGGCCTTCAGGGTGTCGAGATCGCTCATCGCCGCCCCCTCAGGCCCGCGCCACTTCGGGATAGGCGTCGATCGCGGTCGTCGCCACGCCGACCGCCTTCATGCCCTCGGCGGCCAGGGCGTCCAGGCTCTCGAAGCCGAAACGATGGACGTCGCGCAGGGTCTTCGAGAAGACCACCAGCTTGCCGGCGATCAGCACGATGCGGCCGAAGCCCTCGTGGCTCATCTTCATCATCGGGCTGGCGATCAGCCCGCGCTCCTTCTCGACCGTGAGGCCGACCGCCCGGTAGAATTTCTCCACCCGGTCCAGCGTGTCGGGGTCGGGATCGCCGATGATCGGGATCTGGCGGCGCTCCTCCTTGGTCACGATCCAATCGGCCAGGAGCCGCGCATCGGAATGCTTCTCCCAGGCGCCGTAGCTGTCTTCGGCGCGGATCAGGCCGATCAGGCTCTTCATGAAGGGCGATGCCAGGGCATCGGGCTCGTTGACTGCTGCGACCGCCGACATTGCTCAAGCCTCCTCGTCCAGGAAATCCATCGACCGCTCCTGCTTGGCCATCATCACCTTGCGCAGCCAAGGCGGCGGATTGCCGACCATCATGGTCTGCACCTTGGTGATGATCTGATCGATCGGCTCCGGCCCCGACAGTTTCACCGGGTGGATCCGCGCGTTCACCACCTTGACCGCGGAAGGCCCGCCGATCGCCAGGCAGAACAGGAGATTGCAGCCACGCAGCGCATCGACCTTAGGGCCGATCTTGTCGTCGCCCTCGGTCTTGTGCTTACCGGATTCGTCGGACACCGTGCCGAATTCGACCGCCTCGACGAAGCGCGCCTCGTCCGGCGTCACATCGTAGACGGCGAATTTCTTGGCCGAACCGAAATGGGCGTTCAGCGCCTTCATGTCCTGGGTCGCGATGGCGATCCTGAGCTTCATGGTGCCGCTTTCCACGTCGGCCGGCTCCTTCTCAACAAGTTGCAGACGGCGCATGGTTCATGCTCCCTTCCAGGGGCGCCGGGGCGAGGATGCCGGCGAAATCCGCCGGGCGCTTCTCGGGCCGGAGCGCGATGAAACAATTGGCGACCTCATAGATCAGGTCGCGCGTGCCCTGATAGCCGACGGTGCAGCGATGCTGCGCCCCCAGCCGGTCGAAGATCGGAAAGCCGACCCGGAGCAGCGGCAACCCCAGGCGTTCCGCCGCCTGGCGGCCGTGGGCGTGGGTCACCAGCATGTCGGCCTGGGCCTCTTCCGCCGCGGTCTCGAAATCCATCAGGTCGCCGACCAGCACGGTCTCGACCTCGAGCTCGCTCAACAGCGGTGAATTCGCCGTCGAGGCGACCGCGGTCACCACGCAGGCGCCCATGCTCTGGAAGAAGCTCGCCAGCGAGAACAGGAGGTCGGGATCGGCGGCGATCGCGATGCGCCGGTCGCCGAAGTGGAAATGGCCGTCCAGCATGGCGTCGACCAATTGGCTGCGCTTGCGCTTCAGGCTGGGCGGCACCGGTTGGCCCGAGAGATGGGACAGCAGGGTGATCAGGCTGTCGGTCGGGGCGAGGCCGGTCAGGCTGGGGAACAGGGTGGCGGGCACACCGGTCAGGCCCTGGAGCGCTTCGGCCGGTGCCCGCATGTGGCTGCCGATCGCGATCGTGTGCAGCGCCCGGCCCAGTTCGGCGATCTCGGCGATCTTCACGCCGCCCGAGGTAGCACCCGAATATTGCTCGTTCACATGGCCGTCGAGCGAGCCCGAGATGTCGGGCAGGAAGACGGGTGTCAGGCCGAAGGCGCCGATGATCTCACGCAAGGAATCGATGTCGCCCGAGGTCTGGTGGACGCCGGGCAGCACATTGACCTGGCGCCGCGTCGCCGCGTTGCGGTCGCCCGGAATGACCAGGCTCTCGATCATGGCGGTGACCGCCCGCGCCCAGCCGTCTTCCAGGGCGCCGGCGAAATCCGGCGTCGAGGCGAAGACGATCCGCGTATTGGCCAGTTCCTCGCGCCGGGCCAGGATACTCTGGAGATCGCCCAGGAAATCCTCGCCCCGGGTCTCGACCAGGGCGGTCGAGGCGATGCCGACGAATTTGGGCTTCATGCGTCCGGTCAGATTGACCAGCGCTTCTTCGAGATTGTCGGCCCCGCCGAGCACGGTCGCCACTTCGTCGATCGCCGTCGTCTGCAGCGGCATGTCTTCCTTGAAGTGGCGGACCGCGATCGTAAGCGCGAAGGAAGTGCAGCCCTGGCTGCCGTGGAACAGCGGCACCGCCCCGTCGACGCCGAGATAGGCGAGTGCGGCGCCGAGCGGGGTCGACGATTTCAGCGGGTTGATCGCCACGCTCTTCTTCGAATGGGTGATGGTCGCCATGGCCGCCTCCTCACGCCCGCTTCGGTTCGATTTCGGCGAAGGGGAAGTCGGCACTCGGCGCATCCCAGGGGGCCGGGCGGCGGATGTCGTCCCAGATCGGGTTGCGCAGCGACTTGGCCAGTTCCTTGACCAGTACGACCATGCCGTCATAGCCGGCGAAGGCATGGAAACGCTCCTGGTTGATGTCGAGCCAGGGCACCTTGGCCTTGAGCGCCACGAACTGGCTCTTGCCGCCGGAGAGCAGGATGTCCGCCTCGCCCCGCTTGAGCTGGGCATACATTTCGCGCGGCGGCACGCTCTCGACCATATGGGGGTCTTCCATGATGGCCTTGATGCG
>JAYSCC010000029.1:0-13706 GCA_041915065.1 Zavarzinia sp. | reverse complement strand
AAAATTTGTTGATCGCCGGCCCGGGGGGCGCGAATAATCCCTGACCGAATGGTCAGGTTTTGCGGAGCAGGATTCGGGAACATGAGCGACAAGCCAAACCTCTCCATCAATGGCGACCGCCTGTGGCAGAGCCTGATGGACATGGCCAAGATCGGTGCCACGCAGAAGGGCGGCGTCTGCCGCCTGGCGCTCACCGATGTCGACAAGGCGGGGCGCGACCTCTTCGTTTCCTGGTGCCGCGAGGCCGGCTGTACGATCACCGTCGACAAGATGGGCAATATCTTCGCCCGCCGCCCCGGCCTTAACAACGAATTGCCGCCGGTCGTCACCGGCAGCCACCTGGACAGCCAGCCGACCGGTGGGCGTTTCGACGGCGTTTACGGCGTGCTCGCCGGGCTCGAAGTGGTGCGCAGCCTGAATGACCTCGGGCTCGAAACCGAACACCCGGTCGAGGTCGCGGTCTGGACCAATGAGGAAGGCTCGCGCTTCGCCCCGGCCATGGTCGCCTCCGGCGTTTTCGCCGGGGTCTTCGACCTCGACTATGGCCTTTCCCGCGCCGATCCGGAGGGCAAGACCATGGGCCAGGAACTGACCCGCATCGGCTATGCCGGCGAGGCCGAGGTGGGCCGCCCGGTCCATGCCTATTTCGAAGCCCATATCGAGCAGGGCCCGATCCTGGAAGCCGAAGGCAAGACCATCGGCGTCGTCACCGACGCCCAGGGCCAGCGCTGGTACGAACTGAACATCACCGGGGTGGAGAGCCACGCCGGCCCGACCCCGATGACCCGGCGGAAGGACGCCCTGCTGGGTGCCGCCCGCATCGTCGATCTCGTGAACAAGATCGGCCACCAATTCGCGCCGCGCGCCTGCGCCACCGTCGGCATGATGCAGGTCTATCCCAATTCGCGGAACGTCATTCCCGGCAAGGTCTTCATGACCGTCGACTTCCGCCACCCGGAAGACGCGACCCTGGCCGAAATGGACAAGGCGATGCGCGAGGGCGTCGCCAAGATCTGCGGCGAGATCGGCCTGGGCGCCGAGATCGATCAGATCTTCTATTACGCCCCGGTGCATTTCGACGACGCCTGTATCGACGCCGTGCGCAAGGGGGTGGCCGAGAACGGCTATTCCGCCCGCGACATGGTTTCGGGCGCCGGGCACGACGCCTGCTATCTCGCCCGGGTGGCGCCGACCGGGATGGTCTTCATCCCCTGCGTCGACGGCATCTCGCACAACGAGATCGAGGATGCGACGCCGGAATGGGTAGCGGCGGGCGGCCAGGTGCTGCTGCGCGCCGTCCTGGAAAAAGCCGGCCAGGCGCATTGACCGTGAGCCTTCCGGGAAGCAGCGACGACACGGCCCCGGCCCCCCGGGGCCTGGTGGTCGACATCCAGAATCTCTCCCTCACCTTCGAGACCAAGGACGGGCCGGTCTATGCCCTGTCCGAGGTGAATCTGGAAATCGCACGGGGCGATTTCGTCTCCTTCATCGGGCCTTCCGGCTGCGGCAAGACCACGCTGCTCCGCGTCATCGCCGACCTGGAACGGGCCACCGCCGGCACCATCTCGGTCAACGGCATGACGCCGGAGGCGGCGCGCATGGAGCGCTCCTACGGTTACGTCTTCCAGGCCGCCGCCCTCTATCCCTGGCGCTCGATCGAGCGAAACGTGACGCTTCCCCTCGAGATCATGGGCATGCCGGCGGCCGAGCGAAAGCTCCGGGCCAAGAAATACCTCGACCTGGTGAACCTCTCGGGTTTCGAGCGGAAATTTCCCTGGCAGCTCTCGGGCGGGATGCAGCAGCGCGCCTCGATCGCCCGGGCGCTCTGCTTCGAGCCCGATCTCCTCCTGATGGACGAGCCCTTCGGCGCGCTCGACGAGATCGTGCGCGACCATCTGAACGAGCAGTTGCTGCGCCTCTGGGACAAGACCGGCAAGACCGTGGTCTTCGTCACCCATTCGATCCCGGAGGCGGTCTTCCTGTCGTCGAAGATCGTGGTCATGTCGCCGAGGCCCGGCCGCATCATCGACGTGATCGAAAGCGATTTCCCCCGCGACCGCTCGCTCGACATCCGCGAAACGCCGGAATTCCTGAAAATCGCCCACCGGGTGCGCGAAGGTCTGCGCGCCGGCCACGCCTACGAGGATTGAGGCGATGGCGAGCGCGGCCGGCTTGTCCCTTCCCGCCCCGGCCGGCCGGCTCCGGCTTTTCGCCTTCAATGCCGTGCCGGTGGCGGTGGTCGCCGTCGCGGTCATCCTGCTCTGGTACGCGGGCGCCGTCTGGCTCAATGCCGATCTCCAGATCGATGCCTTCGCCCGCGCCGGCAAGACGGATTGGACCACCTCCGACCTGATCGCCGCCACCTGGGCGCAGGACCGGCCGCTGCTGCCCGCCCCGCACCAAGTCCTGGCCGAGTTGTGGAAGACCACGGCCGGGATGGACATCACGTCGAAGCGGAGCTTGATCTATCATTCCTCGGTGACGCTCTCTTCGACCCTGCTCGGCTTCGTGGCGGGGGGCTTGCTCGGCATCGTGCTGGCGGTCGGCATCGTCCATGTCCGGGTCCTGGAGAAGAGCCTGCTGCCCTGGGTGATCGCCTCGCAGACGATCCCGATCCTGGCGATCGCGCCCATGATCATCGTCGTGCTGGGGGCGCTCGGCCTGAAGGGCTTGATCCCGAAATCGGTGATCTCGACCTATCTCTGCTTCTTTCCGGTCACCATCGGCATGGTGAAGGGCCTGCGCGCGCCGGACCTCCTGCAGATGGACCTGATGCGGACCTATTACGCGTCGACCGCGCAGACCTTCTGGAAGCTGCGCTGGCCGACCGCGCTGCCCTTCCTCTTCGCCAGCCTCAAGGTGGCGATCTCGATCAGCCTGGTCGGCGCCATCATCGCCGAACTGCCGACCGGGGCGCAGGCCGGCCTGGGCGCCCGCCTGCTCGCCGGCTCCTATTACGGGCAGACGATCCAGATCTGGTCCGCCCTGGTGATGGCCGCCCTGCTCGCCTCCCTCCTGGTCGCTTTGGTCGGCCTGATCGAACGCGCCGTCTCCGCCGCCATGGGAGGCCGGCGATGAGCGGCGCCACCCCCTCCACCGTCATGGCCGGGCTTGACCCGGCCATCCATGGGTGCTCGATGCCCGAGGGCCGGGCGTGGATGCCCGGGACGCGCCCGGGCATGACGGCAAGGAACGGGGGGCGGCGATGACCAATGCCGTGAGGGCCGCGCTCTTCCTGCTGCTGGCTGCCGGCGGCGCGGTCGCCGTGATGGCCGGGCAAATGCCGGGGGAGGCGGGGGCCAGTTTCGTGCTCTCCTTCCTGGTGCTCACCGGGGTCGCCTGGCGCGGGCTGGTCCTGCTGGCCGGGTTGAAGACCGAAGCGAAACAGGTGCAGCGCCTGATCGATCTCGCCGTGCCGGCGCTATTCGGGATCTGGATCGTCACACTGTGGCAGGCGGGCACCGTCGGCTTCGGCGTGCCGCAGGTGCTGCTGCCCTCGCCCGGGCTGATCCTGCAACGGCTGGCGACTTCCGCCGGCACCTTGGCCGACGATTTCCGCCAGACTTTCCTGCAAGCCGTGATCATCGGCTATCTGCTCGGCTGCGGCTCGGGCTTCGCGGCCGCCATCTTGGCCGACCGGGTGCCCTTCCTGGCCCGCGGCCTGCTGCCCCTCGGCAATCTGGCAAGCGCTTTGCCGATCGTCGGCGTCGCCCCGATCATGGTCATGTGGTTCGGCTTCGACTGGCCTTCCAAGGCCGCCGTGGTGGTCATCATGACCTTCTTCCCGATGCTGGTGAACACGGTCGCCGGCCTCGCCGCGGCGGGCGTGCAGGAGCGCGAATTGCTCCGCACCTATGCCGCCGGCTATTGGCAGAGCCTGTTCGCGCTCCGCCTGCCGGCCGCCATGCCCTTCGTCTTCAATGCGCTGAAGATCAATTCGACGCTGGCGCTGATCGGCGCCATCGTGGCCGAATTCTTCGGCACGCCGATCGTCGGCATGGGCTTTCGCATCTCGACCGAGGTCGGGCGCATGAATCTCGACATGGTCTGGGCCGAGATCGTGCTGGCGGCGGTCGCCGGCTCGGCCTTCTACGGGCTGGTGGCGCTCGCCGAGCGGCGGGTCACCTTCTGGCATTCTTCCAACCGGCAGCGGCACTGACAGGGGAGTAAGGGGAATGAAGAGACTGATCGCGGCAACGGCGCTCATGGCCATGAGCTTCGGTGCCTTCGCGGCCCAGGCGGCCGACAAGGTCACGCTTCAGCTGAAGTGGGTGACCCAGGCGCAATTCGCCGGCTATTACGTCGCCAAGGCCAAGGGCTTCTACGACAAGGCCGGGCTCGACGTGACGATCAACCCGGGCGGCCCGGACATCGCGCCCGAACAGGTGATCGCCGGCGGCGGCGCCGACGTCATCGTCGACTGGATGGCGGCGGCGCTGGCCTCGCGCGAGAAGGGCGTGCCGCTGGTCAACATCGCCCAGCCGTTCAAGCATTCGGGCCTGATGCTGACCTGCCGCAAGGAGACCGGCATCAAGGCGCCGGCCGATTTCCCGGGCAAGACGCTCGGCGTCTGGTTCTTCGGCAACGAATATCCCTTCCTCGCCTGGATGGCCAAGCTGGGCATCCCGACCACCGGCGGGCCCAAGGGCGTCACCGTGCTGAAGCAGGGCTTCAACGTCGATCCGCTCCTGCAGAAGCAGGCCGACTGCATCTCGACCATGACCTACAACGAATATTGGCAGGTCATCGAGGCGGGTGTGAAGCCGGAGGACCTGGTGGTCTTCAAGTATGAGACCGAAGGCGTCTCCATGCTGGAAGACGGTCTCTATACGCTCGACGACAAGCTGAAGGACCCGAAGTTCGTCGCCACCATGGCGAAATTCGTCAAGGCTTCGATGGAAGGCTGGGAATACGCCCGCGCCCATCCGGAAGAAGCCGTGAAGATCGTGCTCGACAACGACGCCACCGGCGCCCAGACCGAAGGCCACCAGACTACCATGATGACCGAGGTCAACAAGCTGACCGAAGGCTCGACCGGCGTGCTCGACCCCAAGGATTACGAGCGCACGGTGAAGACCCTGCTCTCGGGCGGTTCCGATCCGGTCATCACCAAGGAGCCGGTGGGCGCCTGGACGCACGCCGTCACCGACAAGATGTAATCTGAAACATCCCCCGCTCTTTGAGGGCGGGGGCACGGCTCTGGAGTGAGGATCATGACGCTGCTGGTCAAGGGCGGAACCGTCGTCAACGCCGATTACAGCCACCGGGCCGACGTGCTGATCGAGGGCGGTATCGTCGCCGCGGTCGGCACCGGGCTCGACGTGCCGGCAGGCACGGAAGTGATCGACGCGGGCGGCGCCTATGTCATGCCGGGCGGCATCGATCCTCACACCCATATGGAGCTGCCCTTCATGGGCACCGTCGCTTCCGAAGACTTCTTCACCGGGACCACGGCGGGCGCCGTGGGCGGGACCACGACGATCATCGATTTCGTCATCCCGAGCCCGAAGCAGGACGTGCTGGAAGCCTATCGGACCTGGCGCGGCTGGGCCGAAAAGGCGGCCACCGATTACAGTTTCCATGTCGCCATCACCTGGTGGGACGACAGTGTGCACGAAGCCATGGGGACGCTGACGCGCGAGTACGGCGTCAACAGCTTCAAGCATTTCATGGCCTACAAGGGCGCCATCATGGCGGACGACGAGATCCTGGTGAAATCCTTCACCCGGGCCCGCGAGCTGGGCGCCCTCTGCACCGTCCATGCCGAGAACGGCGAGCTGGTCGCCCATCTCCAGAAGCAATTGCTCGACCTCGGAATCACCGGGCCGGAGGGTCATCCGCAATCCCGCCCGAGTGCGGTCGAGGGCGAGGCGGCGGACCGGGCGATCCGGATCGCCCAGGTCCTCAACGTGCCGCTCTATATCGTGCATAATTCCTGCATCGAGAGCCTGCAGGCGATCACCCGCGCCCGGGGCGACGGCCAGCGCGTGTTCGGCGAAGTGCTGGCCGGCCATCTGCTGGTCGACGACAGCGTCTATCGCAGCAAGGATTGGGACTTCGCCGCCCATCACGTGATGAGCCCGCCGTTCCGCCCGCGCGAGCATCAGGAGGCGCTGTGGCGCGGCCTCCAGGCCGGCATGTTGCAGACCACGGCGACCGACCATTGCTGCTTCTGCACGCCGCAGAAGCGGATGGGCCACAATAATTTCGCCCAGATCCCGAACGGCACCGGCGGGGTCGAGGACCGCATGCATGTGCTGTGGCACCACGGCGTGAACGCGGGGCGTCTCACCCCATCCGAATTCGTCGCCATCACTTCGGCCAATGCGGCCAAGATCTTCAACATCTATCCGCGCAAGGGCGTGGTGGCACCGGGCGCCGATGCCGACATCGTGATCTGGGACCCGGCGCGGGAACGCACCATCTCCAAGGCGACGCACCACCAGAATATCGACTTCAACATCTTCGAGGGGATGACCGTCAAAGGCATCAATACGACGACGATCGCGGCGGGCAAGGTCGTCTATCACGACGGCGAGGTGCGCACCGTGAAGGGCGCCGGGCGTTACGTCGACCGGCCGACCTTCCCGTCCTATTACGATGCCGTGAGGCGGGTCGCCGAGACCCACGCGCCGACCGCCGTTTCACGCATGGGGTGAGCTTTCGCCCAGCCCCTACCCGTCACGGCCGGACGCAGTCCCTCGGCCGTCCGGTTAAGGAAAAAGGTTGTTGAGCGATATCTGTGCACCGCTCTCAGTCGTCATGCCCGGGCTCGTCCGGGCATCCACGTTGGGACGATGCACCATTTTCGAGGTAAGCAGCGGCTTGCCGGCGTGGATGGCCGGGACTTCGCCCGGCCATGACGAGTTTGGCGGGGATGCTCCTCACCCCTCGATGCCGCAGCCCTTCAGGACGATCTGCGTGACCGTGGCGATCGCCTCCTCGAAATCCTGTTCGCGGAGGCGGCGATGGCCGAGCACGGCGGCGATCTGGGTGGCGAAGTCGGCATAGGTCTGGGTCGCGGCCCAGATCATGAAGAAGAAGTGATAGGGTGCCACCGGGTCCATCTTGCCCTGGGATGCCCAATGTTCCAGGACGACGGCCTTCTGCGCCACCCAATCGTGCAACTCCGTCTCCAGGAAGGGGCGGAGGATCGGGGCGCCGCGGATGATCTCGGTCGCGAAGATGCGCGACGCCAGCGGGCGTTTCCGGGAATAGGTCAGCTTCCGCCTGATATAGGTGGCGATCGCCTTCGCCGGGTCGTCGTCGGCCGTGATGTCGCCGAAGGCCTTGAGCCAGAGATCGACGATGCCGGCGATGACCTCGCGGTAGATCGCTTCCTTGGTGCCGAAGTAGTAGTGGACATTCGACTTGGCGAGGCCGGCGACTTCGGCGATCTCTGCCGTGGTGGCGCCGTCGTAGCCCCGTTCGGCGAAGACTTTCTCGGCGGCGGCGATGATCTGCGCCTTGTTGCGCTGGCGGATGCGGCCACCGCGGGGGGCGTCCTCGTCCCCGTCATCGCCTGTTCCGAACATAGGGTCCATGCTCCGGCCTCCCGCTTTCATCGTTAGCCGAAGCGACCGGCGCTGTGAAGTCCGGGCGGGCAAAAACCTAACCGATCGGACAAATTTCTTGCCCCCTTCGGAGGCGGAATGGAAGAATCCCCGGGCAATGGCGAGGTGTGCGATGAGTCCTGAGCTGCTGATACGGAACGTGACGCTGCCCGATGGCAGGACCGGCATCGACATCGCGGTCGAGCGCGGCCGCATCGCTGCCGTCGGGCCGAAACTGGAAATCGCGGCCGCGAAGGTGATCGACGGCGCCGGCTTCCTGGCCACGCCGCCCTTCGTCGACAGCCATTTCCACATGGATTCGACTCTCTCCCTCGGCCTGCCACGGATGAACCAGTCCGGCACGCTGCTCGAAGGCATCGCGCTCTGGGGCGAGCTGAAGCCGCATCTCACCGTCGAAGCGATCAAGGCCCGGGCGCTCGACTGCTGCCGCCAGGCGATCGCCCGCGGCACCCTCGCCATCCGCTCCCATGTCGACATCTGCGACGACCGGCTGTTGGCGGTCGAGGCGCTGCTCGAGGTCCGGGCGGAAATGAAGCCCTATCTCGACCTCCAGCTCGTCGCCTTCCCGCAGGACGGCTACCTCCGCTATGCCCGCTCGGCCGAGAACCTGGCGCGCGCCCTGGACATGGGGGTCGACGTCGTCGGCGGCATCCCGCATTTCGAGCGCACCATGGCCGACGGTGCCGCCTCGGTGAAGGCGCTGTGCGAGATCGCGGCGGCGCGCGGCCTGTTGGTCGACATGCATTGCGACGAATCGGACGATCCCCTGTCCCGCCACGTCGAGAGCTTGGCCTATGAGACCACGCGCCTCGGCCTCCAGGGCCGGGTCACCGGCTCGCATCTGACCTCGATGCATTCGATGGACAATTACTATGTCTCGAAGCTGATCGGCCTGATGCGCGAGGCCGAGCTCCAGGTCGTCGCCAATCCGCTGATCAACATCACGCTCCAGGGCCGCCACGACACTTACCCGAAGCGGCGCGGCATGACCCGGGTGAAGGAGCTGATGGCGGCCGGGCTCAATGTCGCCTTCGGCCATGATTGCGTGATGGACCCGTGGTATCCGCTGGGCAGCCACGACATGCTGGAAGTCGCCCATATGGGCCTCCACGTCGGCCAGATGACCGGCGTCGCCGAAATGCAGGCGGCCTTCCAGGCGGTAACCAGCCACGGCGCAAAGGCCCTGCGGCTCGACGGCTACGGCCTGGAGCCCGGCTGCAAGGCGGACCTGGTGATCCTCCAGGCGCGCGACCCGATCGAGGCCCTGCGCCTGAAGCCGGCCCGGCTCTTCGTGATCCGGGGCGGTGCCGTGATCGCCGAAACGCCGCGGGTCGAAGCAGCCCTCCATCTCGGCCGCGCAGGGGAGACCATCGATTTCACCCGGGCGAGCCCCCTTGCCCGGGGGGCGGCCGGCTCCTAGGCTTGCGCGCATCGAGTGCAATAACCATCTTTGGATCGTGACCCTGTCCGATAGCGCCAAGCCGGCGCGCGACAAGCCGGCAGCCCAATCCCCGGCGGGGCGGAAGTCCGCGACCCGCACGGACGAGCTGCGTCTGGTCATCGCGGACGAGATCGTCCAGGGCCGCCTCACCCCCGGCACCCCCCTCGAAGAGGTCGAGATCGCCCGGCGCTTCGGCGTCTCGCGCACCCCGGTTCGGGAAGCGATTCGCCAGCTCGCCGCCTCCGGCTTGGTCGAGACTCGGGCGCATCGAAGCGCCCTGGTCGCCCTGCCCTCGCTGGAGCGGCTGCGCGGCATGTTCGACGTGATGGCCGAACTCGAAGCGATCTGCGCCGGCCTCGCCGCCCTGCATATGACCTCGGCCGAGCGCCAGGCCCTGGCCGACCTGCACGACGCCCTGGGCGAATTGGTCCGCCGCGGCGATCCGCAGCGCTACCACGAGCAGAACGAGCATTTCCACGGCGCCATCTATACCGGCAGCCACAACGACTATCTGGCCGAGATCACCCTGGCGACGCGGGCGCGCCTGTCGCCTTTCCGCCGCGCCCAGTTCCGCACGCTGGGCCGCCTCGCCCTCTCCCATGCCGAGCACGACCGGGTGGTGACCGCCATCCTGCGCGCCGACAAGATCGAGGCGGAAGCCGCCATGCGCGGCCATATCACCGTGGTCGAAGCGGCCTACGAACGCTATCAGGGCGATCGCTGAATCAGATCTCGCCCGAGGCTTCGCGGCGGCGGCGATCCAATTCCTCGCTGTAGCGCCGCAGCGCATGGCTCTCGGTCAGCAGTCCGACAACCCGGCGGCTGTCCCGGCCCTCCACCACGGCGAGGGCTTCGCTCTCGGTCCGGTCGAAGGCGGACATGGCTTCGCGGGCATTCATCGCTGGGTGCAGCACGTCGTTCCGGTGGCGCAGCAGCGGGCCGAGGCCGGCTTCCGCTCCTGTTTGGTCACGCCCCGCTTCGAAGGCATCGGCCACGAGAACGATCCCGGCATAGTGGCCGGCCGCATCGAGTGCCACCACCCGCTGGGTCGAGCCGAGCGGGAAATCGCGGCGGAACTGGTCCAGGGAAACATCGGCCCCGACCGTGCGCACGTCGCGCCGCATCATGCGCCCGACTGTCAGGTTGCGGATCCAGCCGATGTCGTGGCCGCCCCGGATACTCTCGCCCCGCAGGTGGAAACGCCAGGTGGCGAAGGAATAGCCGAAGGACTTCCGCACCGTCAGCGACGAGGCGATGACGCCGACCAGCACGAGCACGGTGATGGTGAAATCCCCGGTCAGTTCGAGGGCGAGGAAAGTCATGGTCAGCGGCCCGCCGATGATGGCGACGGCAAGGGCGCTCATGCCGACCAGGGCATAGACCACCGGCGTCAGCCCGGCCCCGGTGAAGACCATGACGGCACCGAGCGCATAGAGCTTACCGATCAGCGCGCCGAGGAAGAGCGAGGCGAAGAACAGCCCGCCGCGAAAGCCGGTACCGATCGAGACGGCGGAAGCGACCGCCTTCAGCAGGATCACGGTGGCGAGTGCCGCCGCCCCCGTGGTCGCCCCCAGTTCGAGATGCAGCGCGCCATGGCCGGCCGAGAGCACGGCGGGCGAGAGCAGGGCGAGGCCACCGACCGCGGCACCGCCGATCACGGGACGGAGCGAATCGGGCAGGCGGCTCCGCCGCGCCAGTGCTTCGAGCGCCGTGACGCCCTGCATCACCAGGATGCCGAAGCCGGCGCACAGCACACCGAGCAGCAGAGCAGGCAGATAATCGGCATTGGTGACCATGCCGAAGTCGCCGACCTCGATCTGATAGCTGCCGCCGCCGAACAGCCGGCCGACCAGGGTGCCGCACAGGGCGGCCACCACCACGGGGGTCAGGGTGGCGATCGAATAGGTGCCGATGATCAGCTCGAAACCATAGAAGGCGCCGGCCAGGGGCGCGTCGAAGGCGGTCGCGATCGCTGCCGCGGCACCACAGCCGACCAGGGTGCGGAGGTCGGCCCGGCGCAATTCGAACAGGCGGCCCAGGCGCGAGGCGATACCGGCGGAAATCTGGGTATAGCCCGCCTCCTGCCCGACCGAGGCACCGCAACCGTTGGACACCAAGTTCTGCACCGCGACCAGCACGCTGTCGAAGAGCGACAGCCGGCCGCCGTAAAGGGCATTGGCTTCGATCGGATCGATCGCCGGACGCCGGTGCGAGAGCTTGAGCGCGAGCAGGATCGCCCCCATGAGCAGCCCGCCGGCGATCGGCGCCAGCAGCGCTGCACGAGGCGCCAGGGCACTCACGGCGCTGAGTCTTTCGCCGTCGCCGAGGTCGAAGATCACCCGATGCAGGATCTGGGCAGCGAGCGCCAAACCGGTGACGGCGAGGCCCGACAAGGCGCCGACCACGGCGGCGAGGCCGATCAGGCCGAGTTCGCCGGCCCGGACGAAGGCGCGCAGCCGCAAGATACCCCGGCGCCAGGTTCTGGTTTCGAAGATGCTGGCGACCAAGGGCATCGACTCGCGGCACAACTTTCGTCTCGCCGCGCGATCGACACGGCAGCGCCAGCTAACGACGCCTGCGCCCGCAACTCAACGCCCGATCGGCACCCAATCGTCGCCGCATTTCTCGTAAACGCGCTTTACCGCGGCCCAGGCAATGCGATGCGCCGCCTCTTCCTGCCGGGGATCGCCCGCATGGGCGGCCCAGGCATGGTTGAAGGCGGCGCGGAAAATCTCTTGCGCGTGGGCCGGCAGATGGCGGCGGATCGCCGGCGGCAAATCGTCGTTGGCGGCGTAGGGCATGGCCCGGCCCCGCGCCGCCGAAGTTCAGATCGTCTCCGACTCGATCTCGGCCAGCGAACCGCCGAGCTTGTCGACGCCTTCCTCGATCAGGTCGCCCAGCATGGGAATGCCGAGGAGATAGCGCGCCGTCCGTTTGTTGCGGGCCTGGCGGGCCTGTTCGCGCAGCTCTTCCCAATCCTCGGCGTCGCCGTCGCCGCGGCCGAGCCAGACCAGGGCGACGAGGTCGATCTGTTCGTCCTCGTTGAGTTCGCGGATGCAGGTGACCAGCTCCTTGCGGACCGGATCGTCACCATGGTCTTCGAGCACCGAGACCATGCCGTCGTCACTGGAATTGGAGCCGGGGTCGGGTTCCGACACCTCCTCCTTCACGTCGTATTCGCGGGCTTTGAGGACGATGTAGCTGAGTTTCTCGAGCGGGATCGTCAGGTCCGAGACTTCGGCCATGGCGTGTTCTCCTTTTTGTGCATCATCATCAGACAGTTGCGGCAGCGCGTTGAGATGGATCAAGCGCCGGCCAGACGGGCGGCCAGGGCATTGTGGCGTTCGACCAGCGGGCCGAGGTCGAGGGTGGCGAGCCTGCCCTCGCGCACCACCACGCGCCCGTCGATCACGGAAAGCGCCACGCTCGCGGGCGCGCAGAAGACCAGGGCCGCCACGGGATCGTGCAGCGCCCCGGCAAAGCCGACAGACGACAGATCGAAGGCGACGAAATCCGCCGCCATGCCGGGAGCGAGCGCCCCGATGTCGTCGCGGTTCAGCACGCGGGCACCGCCGAGCGTGGCGATTTCCAGCGCTTCCCGTGCCGTCATGGCGGCAGGCCCGAAGCCGACCCGGGCCAGCAGCATGGCTTGGCGCACCTCGCCCAGCATGTTGCCGCCGTCGTTGGAGGCCGAACCGTCGACCCCGAGCGCCACGGGAACGCCGGCATCGCGCATGCGCCGGATCGGCGCGATGCCGGAAGCGAGGCGCATGTTCGAACACGGGCAATGGGCGACGCCGGTGCCCGTCCGGGCGAACAGGCGGATGCCGGGCTCGTCCAGCTGGACGCAGTGGGCGTGCCAGACGTCCGGCCCGACCCAGCCCAGGTCCTCGGCATATTCGGCCGGTGTCATGGCGAATTTCTCGCGGCTATAGGCGATGTCCTTCACGTTCTCGGCCAGATGGGTGTGCAGCGAGACGCCGTAGGCGCGGGCCAGTTTTGCTGCCTCGCGCATCAGGTCGCGGCTGACCGAGAAGGGCGAACAGGGGGCGACCGCGACCCGGAGCATCGCGAAGCGTTCCGGGTCGTGATAGGTCTCGATCAGGCGCTGGGCATCCTTCAGGATCGCCGCCTCGTCCTCGACCACGGAATCCGGCGGCAGGCCGCCCTTGGAGACGCCGACGCTCATCGCCCCCCGGCAGGCGTGGAAGCGCATGCCGATCTCGCCCGCCGCGGCGATCGAATCGTCGAGCCGGCAGCCGTTCGGGTAGATGTAGAGGTGGTCGCTCGAGGTCGTGCAGCCGGACAGGATCAGTTCCGCCATGGCGAGCTTGGTCGAGACCCCGATCATTTCCGGCGTCAGTCCGGCCCAGAGCGGGTAGAGGCTGGTCAGCCAGGTGAACAGCTCGCCGTCCTGGGCCGGCGGCACCACGCGGGTCAGGCTCTGGTACATGTGATGATGCGTGTTCACCAGGCCGGGGATCACGACATGGCCGGCAAGGTCGATCACCTCGTCCGCCGTCTCGGGCAGTTCAGCCATGGTGCCGACGGCGACGATGCGGTTGCCTTCGGCATAGAGGCCGCCGCCCGCGATCTCGCGCCGCCCTTCGTCCATGGTCACCAGGACCCGCGCATTCCGTGCCAGCAGCGTCTTCGCCATGCGCCCCGCCTTCGACTTTGGTCAAAATCAT
>JAYSCC010000028.1:0-13771 GCA_041915065.1 Zavarzinia sp. | reverse complement strand
ACCCGGACGGCGGGAAATTCCGCCTGCAACTGCGGCACCGCCAGCCAATGGCTGGTCGCCCGCCGGCCGTCGAGCAGGCCCGCCGCGGCGAGTAGCAGGGCACCGGTGCAGACGCTGGCGACCCGCGCCGACCGCGCCGCGGCTTCGGCCAGGGCCCTGGTCAGCCGCGGCAGCCAGTCGCCCGCCAGCGGCGCCGGCGCCCCCGGCACCACCAGGAGATGGAAAGGCCCCGCCGGCAATGCCTCGGTCATCACGGCAAGACCGCAGGAGGAAGTGACAGCCCCGCCGTCGAGCGAAGCGACGGTGAGCCGGTAGCCGCCCCCGGTCAGCGCCCGCGCCAGGTTGAAGGCTTCGAGCGGGCCCGAGAGGTCGAACAGCACGAAGTCCGGATAGACCAGGAAACAGACGTGACGCTCCATGGCTGAAATCCAAGGATCTATGACATTTCAGCCATAAAACGCCCGTCCTATGCTGGCGTCAACCAACGGGAGGGCGCGGCATGACGGCCACCACACACGAACACCACCACGCGTGCGGCGGGGTCTTCGGACCTTCGGCCGCCGGCCTCGCCCTCGGGGTGGCGACCCTGCCGCTGCATTACCTGCTGGGCCACAGCCAGTCGGTGCAGCTCGCCGCCCTGCTGGTCGGGGTGATCGGGGCGATCTATGTCGGCTTCGCGATCCAGGGCGGCAGCCTCCGCCAGACGGTGGTGGAGATCGCGGTGGCGACAATGTTCCTCGGTGCTGCCTTGGGCGCCCTCTGGATCTCGCCCTGGTGCGCGCCGGCCGCGGTCGCCCTGCACGGGGTCTGGGACTGGATACACCACCTGATGCCCGGGAGCCGCGACCTGGTGGCGCCCCGGCCCTGGTATCCGCCCATGTGCGCGGCCTATGACTGGATCTACGGCCTGGGCCTGACGTTGATCTGGGTAAGCTGACCGATCGGGGACGGGGTTGCGCCGCTGGCGCCGCACTTCTAGTTTGCGGCGCAGTGAGCGAGGTTGTGATGACGCTGTCCCCGGAACTGACCGAAACCCTGACCGCTTTCGCCGGCCGCCTGGCCGATGCTTCGGCCAAGGTGATCATGCCCCATTTCCGTACCGCCATGCCGGTCGACGACAAGGCCGACCTCTGGGGCGGAGCCAAGGGCTACGATCCGGTGACGGCGGCCGACCGCGGTGCCGAGGCCGCCATCCGCGCCCTGATCGAGGCGGACTATCCGGACCACGGCATCCTGGGTGAGGAATATGGAGAAAAGCAGGGTTCGAGCCCGCTGACCTGGGTGCTCGATCCGATCGACGGCACCCGGGCCTTCATCACCGGCCTGCCCCTTTGGGGCACGTTGATCGCCCTGAACGACGGCAGCGCGCCAGTGATCGGCGTGATGGACCAGCCCTTCACGGGCGAACGCTATATCGGCAGCCCGGCCGGTACGTTCCTGGGCGGCCGGCGCCTGTCGGTGCGCGCCTGCCCCGACCTCGGCCAGGCCCGCCTGATGACGACGAGCCCGCATCTCTTCCGTGCCCCTGGCACGCGCGACGCCTTCGAGCGCGTCGCGGCAAAAGCCCAGCTCGTCCGCTACGGTGGTGACTGCTACGCCTATTGCATGATCGCGGCCGGCCAAGTCGATGCCGTGATCGAATCGGGGTTGGAGACCTATGACGTCCAGGCCCTGATCCCGATCGTGCGCCAGGCCGGCGGCCTCTTCACGAGCTGGACGGGTGGCGACCCGCAAGCCGGCGGCAGTGTCGTCGCTACCGGCGACGCCCGCCTGCACGAGCAGATCCTGAACCTGCTGAACGGCTGAGGCGCGGCGCCGCGCCCCACCGTTCTTGTCACGGCCCCTATTGGGTGACGGGGGCCGCGGCAGTCTGCGCCTTCAGACGCATTTCGAGGACGTTCAGCTTCGCTTGGTTGACCGCGTCGATGATGAAATTCTTCAACGCGATCTGACCCGCCACCGCGATCGCCTCGGCGGCATCGCCGCAGCTCGCGAACATGCTGTCCTGGGAACCGCCGTTGGCGATGCCCTTGGCCGTGCCCTGGCTGGCCAGGCCGTTCGGGCCGACGACGGCCACCGTGCCGTCGATGCCGAGCGAAGCCGAGAGACTGGCCGTCCAGAAGCCGGTCACCGGGGTGAAATTGGCCGACAGACCACCCTGGTAGACGATGATCTCGGCGTCGATGCCCTGAGCCTTCATGTCGGCCGGCTTCAGCGTGTCGGTCACGAATTGGACATTGGCGAAGGACTGGCTGAAGGCGGATTGCGCCGCTGACGAATAGCCGCCTTCGAGGGCCATCGGGAAGGTCCAGGCCGAGCAGGTGTAGCCGGCCGCCTTGACCTCGGTGTTCCAACCGCCAGTCTGAATCCAGACCGCATATTTGCCCGGCGTCTTGCTGCTCGACCCTAGATCGGTTGCGGCGATGGTCGGCGCTGCAACCGTCACATCCTTGGAACAGGCAGCCGTCAACAGCGCCAGCGCCACCAATGGCGCCAGACTCGATACCCGCATCTTTCCCTCCAGCCCCTTAAGACATCACTTCGGATCGACGACCTTGAGCCCCTGCGGCCGTGCGACTTCGGTCGGCAGGTTCTCCGCGGGGAGAACCCGCTGATAACCGCCACTGTTCTGGACGATGACCCGGGCCCCCGGGGCGAGCACGGCTTCGCCTTCGGCCATTTCCTGCACGATGGTCATGGCGACGCCCGACTCGAGGACGACGACATATTCGATGCCCTTGCGGTCGGACGCCGCCTGCTCGATCGCCGCACCGACCGCGGCACCGACGAGCGCCGCACCGATCCCAACCAACGCCGGCCCCGCGACCCCCTGGCCGACCCGCGAGCCGCCGATGGCGCCCGCGGCGCCGCCGACCACGGCACCGGCCCCGGTATTCTTGCCGGAGATGGAGACTTCACGCGCCGTGACGATGGACCCGAAGGAGACCGCGACGGATTTGCCCACCTCGTCATAGCGATAGACATTCTGCGACGGCCGTTGGGCACAACCCGTAAGGGCGAGCGCGCCAACGACGACGAAGAGAACAGGCAACCTCATACCAGGCACCTCAACGATATTCGCGCAAGAGTATATTTAGGGCCGCCGAAACGCAATCCAGCGGCGACGCCACCGGCGAGAGCAGCGCCCGCCGACGATGCTGCAAATCGTCTCACCCGGCCCGCAAGAATGAAGCGACGCCCCGCTCACAAGCAACGGTCGCACCAGCCGTCGAACCCGGCCCAGAATTGGCGCCGCAGCTCGTCGCGTTCCTTCAGGATTTCGTGCCGGGCCCCAGCAATGTCGAGCACCTGGGCCCGCTTCAGCCGCGCGGCCACGCGGCGCTGGGCGTCCGGCCGCACCACCTTGTCGGCACCGGCGACGGCGAAAAAGAGGGGAAGCTCGATGGCCTCCACCGCGCCCGGCCGGCCGAGCAGGGCGATCGAGCGGAAGGCGGCGTCGAGCCAGCCGAACGTGGGTGCACCGAGGTCGAGCCTGGGCTCGCGCGCGACGAAGAAGGCCTGGTCAGCACCCCGCTCAGGATCGGAGGTCAGGACGTTGAAGCCGGCGCCGCTCTCCTTCGGGGCCGGCACGGCGGCTTCGGCGCGGCCCATCAGCACGGCGAAACGGGCGAGACGGCCCGCCCAGGCCGGGGGCACGCGGCCGGTGTCGATCTCCAGCATGGCGGCGGAGAGCACGGCGCCCGCGACCTTGGCGCGCAGTGCGGCGCTGGTCGCCAGGGCGCGCAAGATGACATGGCCGCCCATGGAATGGCCCATGAGGACAAGCGGGCCGGGTCCGGCGGCGCGCTCGACCAAGGCTTCGAGATCCGCCGCATAGTCGGCGAAATCGCCGACATGGCCCTTCATCCGGTCGGGCAGCGGGCGGTCCGACAGGCCCTGGCCGCGCCAGTCCATCATGTGGACGGCGAAACCGCGCTCGATCAGGTCGGCGACGGTCTCGAAATATTTCTCGATGAATTCGTTCCGCCCGGTGACCAGCACGATAGTGCCGCGCGTGCCGGACCAGGACGCGGTGCGGAGATGGACGCCGCCCCGCTCGAATGAGCCAAAAGCGCCGCCGGGCGGCATTTCGCGCCGGCGGGCCTCGTCGCTCATCTCAGGGCGCTTGGGCGGCCGCGGTCAGGCGGTCACCGGAATCGGTGATCTGCTCGCGCGTCGCCAGGAAGCGGATGTCCGGGAAATCGTCCTTGGCACGCTGGAGGTACCAAGCGTTGCGCGCCAGATAGACCAGGGCACCGTCGTGGTCCTCGGCCAGGTTCGGGCGGTTCACTTCGGCGAATTTCTCGATCGACTTCTTGTCGTCGGCATCGACCCAGCGCGCCATCTCGAAGGGCGCCCCTTCGAATTCGATGTCGAGCCCGTATTCGGCGAGCAGCCGGCTCTTCAGCACGTCGAACTGCAGCGGCCCGACCACGCCGACGACATAGTCGCCGCCGAGCTGGCGCCGGAACACCTGGGACGCGCCTTCTTCCGCGAGCTGTTCGAGCGCGCGGCGGAGGTGCTTCACCTTCATCGGATCGTCGAGCTTCACCCGGCGCAGCATTTCCGGCGCGAAGGACGGCACGCCGAGGAAGGCCAAATCCTCGCCCTCGGTCAGCGTGTCGCCGATCCGAAGCGTGCCGTGGTTCGGAATGCCGAGGATGTCGCCCGCGAAGGCGAGGTCCGCCGTCTCGCGGTCGCCCGCCATGAATTGCACCGGGTTGTTGATCGCGATCATGCGGCCCGAGCGGACGTGCTTCAGTTTCATGCCGCGCTTGAACTCGCCCGAGACCAGGCGGACGAAGGCCACGCGGTCGCGGTGGTTCTTGTCCATGTTCGCCTGGATCTTGAAGACGAAGCCGGCGACCTTGGGTTCGGTCGGCTCGACCAGGCGGGCCGCCGCCTTGGCCGGCCGGGGCGACGGCGCCATTTCGGCTAGGCCCTGGAGCAATTCGCGAACCCCGAAGGAGCGCAGCGCGGAGCCGAAGAAGATCGGCGTCAAATGCCCGGCGCGGTAGCTCTCCTCGTCGAAGGGCTGGCACAGGCCCCGGATCATCTCGACGTCTTCGCGGAGCTTGGCGACCAGTTCGGCCGGCAGCCGGGCGTCGATCTTGGGATCGTCCAGGCCTTCGCATTTCTCGATCTCGGGCAGCTTGTTGCCGGCGCCGCGGTCGATCAGGATCAGCTCGTCGTGCACAAGGTCGTAGCAGCCGTGAAAATCGCGGCCCTGGCCGATCGGCCAGGTGGCCGGTGTCACGTCGAGCGCCAGGGTCTTCTCGATCTCGTCCATCAGCTCGAAGGGATCGCGCGCCTCGCGGTCCATCTTGTTGACGAAGGTGACGATCGGCACGTCCCTGAGCCGGCAGACCTCGAACAGCTTCAAGGTCCGCGCCTCGATACCCTTGGCGGCGTCGATCACCATGATGGCGCTGTCGACGGCCGTCAGCGTGCGGTAGGTGTCTTCCGAAAAGTCTTCGTGGCCCGGCGTGTCCAGGAGATTGAAGGTGCAGCCGTCGGCCTCGAAGGTCATCACCGAGGCGGTAACCGAGATGCCGCGTTCCTGCTCGACCTTCATCCAGTCGGAGCGCGCACGCCGCTGGTCGCCGCGCGCCTTCACGGCGCCGGCCTGCTGCACGGCACCGCCGAACAGCAGCAGCTTTTCCGTCAATGTGGTCTTGCCGGCGTCCGGGTGCGAGATGATCGCAAAGGTGCGCCGGCTTTCGATCGCGCTCTCGAGCGTGCTCACGGCCGGTCCTGAACTAGAGTGGCGGGGACACTAGCCGCCCCGCCCCTTTCGTTCAAGCGACTTGGCCGTTCATTAGCGGACTACCCTTGAAATCAGATTTGAGGCCACGCCGCCCAGTTGCCAACATATGCGGATAGGTCTATCGCATTGTCCCTAGTCGAAGTCGTTGCGTAGCCGGAGCTGCCGAATACGACTGAAAGCATCACCTTCCCAGTTGCAGTTCTTGTCCCCCAACCAGCACCGACCAAGTGCCGCAATACAGCTCGTTCAAGAACGAGGAACCGCCAGGATATCCCGCATCGCGCTGCAAGCGCATAGTGGCTTCCTTGGACCAATGGGTCATTCACGTGATCTAGATCTGCCAAGAATTGGGCCGAGTAAAAATTCTTGTCGGCGAACCTTCTTTGTTTTAATAATTTTCCTGTAGCGGTTTTTACCTGGATCCTCGATAAAACACCCGTCGCCTGATTAACTACGAATACATCATCGCCAACATCTATTTCAGGAATTGCGACATTATAGCCACGAAAAGCCAGCTCCGCCATCACCGCAAACTGACCGGCTTTGCCAATGTACAGCGTGCTGGCCATCAAATTCTCTTTCATTTCTTTAGCGGTAATCACCGCTCGCATCACCGTAAGCGGCAGTTCAATCGGGAGCATATCAGGATAAGAAATATGCCCCCCTTCGTCAGTAAGAGTCCAGCATATGCACTCTTAGAAATACCCGCGGCAACACCAAGCCACACCTGTCAGGTTCATCGGCCTATACCACGCGCAAATTCGAACTAGGACGCCAGCCGCTCAGGCGACCTGTTCCGCCCAGTCGTCGGCGTGGATGGGGGCGGTCAGGGCATTCGCCTCGTCGTCGGTGAAGACCCGGCTCCGGGTCAGGAAGCGAACGCCTTCCGGCGCCTCCAGGGAAAAGCCCGAACCGCGGCCCGGCACCACGTCGATGACGAGCTGGGTATGGGACCAATAATCGAATTGGGCGGCGCCGATGAAGAAGGGCGTATCGGCGATCTGGCCGAGGTAGACGTCGCTGGCGCCGACCTTGAATTCCTTGCGCGGGTAGCACATCGGGGCACTGCCGTCGCAGCAGCCGCCCGATTGATGGAACAGCAGGGGGCCGTGCACTCCCTTCAGGCGCTCGATCACCGCTCTCGCGGCATCGGTCACTTCGACGCGTGCGACCATGGGATTTCCTCTCACCAAGGGCGGAGACGCAGATGGCCGGGCACAGGCCCGGCCATCCCATGCGGATGCTGGCGGCTCAGAAGAAGCCCAGCGCCTTCGGGCTGTAGCTGACCAGCATGTTCTTGGTCTGCTGATAGTGGTCCAGCATCATCTTGTGGGTCTCGCGGCCGATGCCCGACTGCTTGTAGCCACCGAAGGCCGCATGGGCCGGATAGAGGTGGTAGCAGTTGGTCCAGACGCGGCCGGCCTGAATGCCGCGGCCAAAGCGATAGGCGCGGTTGCCGTCGCGGGTCCAGACGCCGGCGCCGAGGCCATAGAGCGTGTCGTTGGCGATCGCCAGCGCATCCGCCTCGTCCTTGAAGGTGGTCACGGACACCACCGGCCCGAAGATCTCCTCCTGGAAGATGCGCATCTTGTTGTGGCCGCGGAACACGGTCGGCTTCACGTAGTAGCCGGTCGAAAGCTCGCCGCCCAGGATGTTGCGCTCGCCGCCGATCAGCAGCTCGGCACCTTCGGCCTTGCCGATGTCGATATAGGACAGGATCTTCTCGAGCTGGTCGTTCGAGGCCTGGGCCCCGATCATGGTCGAGCCGTCGAGCGGGTCACCCTGCTTGATGGCGGCGACGCGGGCCAGCGCCCGTTCCATGAACTTGTCGTAGACGCTCTCCTGGACCAGGGCACGGCTGGGGCAGGTGCAGACTTCGCCCTGGTTGAGGGCGAAGAGCACGAAGCCTTCGATCGCCTTGTCGAAGAAATCGTCGTCTTCGGCGGCCACGTCCGAGAAGAAGATGTTGGGCGACTTGCCGCCCAGTTCCAGGGTCACCGGGATCAGGTTCTCGGAGGCATACTGCATGATCAGGCGGCCGGTGGTGGTCTCACCGGTGAAGGCGATCTTGGAGATCCGCTTGTTCGAGGCGAGCGGCTTGCCCGCCTCGATGCCGAAGCCGTTCACGACGTTGAGCACGCCCGGGGGCAGGATGTCGCCGATCAGCTCGGCCCAGACCATGATCGAGAGCGGGGTCTGCTCGGCCGGCTTCAGCACGACGCAGTTGCCGGCGGCCAGTGCCGGCGCCAGCTTCCAGCACGCCATGAGCAGCGGGAAGTTCCACGGGATGATCTGGCCGACCACGCCCAGGGGCTCGTGGAAGTGATAGGCGATGGTGTCGTGGTCGATCTCGCTGAGCGAGCCTTCCTGGCCCCGCACGCAGGCGGCGAAATAGCGGAAATGCTCGACCGCCAGCGGCAGGTCGGCGGCGCGGGTCTCGCGGATCGGCTTGCCGTTGTCGATCGTCTCGACCGTCGCCAGGAGCTCCAGCTTCTCTTCCATGCGGTCGGCGATCTTTTCGAGCAGGCGGGCGCGCTCGGCGGCCGGGGTCTTGCCCCAGGCGTCCTTGGCGGCATGGGCGGCGTCGAGCGCCAGCTCGATGTCCTCGGCGGTCGAGCGGGCGATCTGGGCGACCGGCAGGCCGGTGATCGGCGTCACATTGTCGAAATACTGGCCGCGCACCGGCGCCACCCATTTGCCGCCGATGAAATTATCGTAGCGCGAACGGAACGCGATGGATTTCGAGATCTCTTCGATGGTCTGGTGGATCATTTTTTCGCTCCCTGGGCTCAGCCGGTGTCTTGTGGCCACATTGTCGTCTTGGGGGCCGCGGCTAAAGGGTTAGCCGAAAGGTCCCAGGGGCAGTATAGCACTATGGTACTAATCCTTCCGTCGCATTTCCTGATGACGAAAAATCATCGTGCCGCACTTGCGAAATACTTCCTCGCTACTGCAAAAGTATTATTGCGGCTGCTGTGATCGCCGTCACCGCGACAGGGCCAGGGGTCTGCGCTTTAATGCCGGCACGACACAGGGGAGACGGGACGATGAGCGAGAATATCAGTGCCGAAATGGCCGATGAGATTTTTGAGGTTACGCCAGAGCGCGACCCGGTCGAGGCCGCGGCGGCGCGCGTCGCCCGCCTGATGGCGCAGCCCGGCCTGGCCCAGGCCCAGGGCTTCGAGGTGGTGCAGGCGGCCCCCGGCGAAGTAACCCTGGCCGTATCGGCGCGGCCGACCCTGATGGCGTCACGGGTGCAGTTCCATGGCGGTGCCCTGTCGGCGCTGGCCGAACAGGCGGCGGCCATGGCAGCGGCGACCGTGCTGCCGGAAGACAAGGGCGCCGCCACCGTTTCCGTGATCGTCAATCATCACCGCGCCGCGGTCGGCCAGCGCATCTACGCCCTCGCCCGCGTCGTCTCGGCGGCACCGGTCATGACCGTGGTCGAGGTCCGGCTGGAAGCCGAGAGTTTCGGCGGCCGCGGCCCCTGCGGCAGTGCCCAGGTCAAGCTGCGCACCGTGCCCGCCGGCCACGCCTGATCAATCGCCCGCCAGCGGCAGGGCGAGCACGAGGCGGGCACCACCGCCCGGCCGGTCGCCCAGTTGCAATTCGCCGCCGAGGCCGCTCGCGATCTCCCGCGCGATGGCGAGGCCGAGGCCGGCACCGCCGCCCGCCCCGCGCGTCCGCGCCTGGTCGCCCTGCTGGAAGGGCTGGGCCAGGAGGTGGCGCAGGTCGGCTGGCAGGCCGGGGCCGCGATCCTCGACCGCAAGCAGGGCGCGGGTCTTGTCGACCGTCAGCGTGATTTCGGCCGAGCCCCCGTATTTCACCGCATTGTCGACCAGATTGGCGAGCGCCCGGGCCAGGGCCGTCTCGCTGCCCGCCACCATCACCGGTGCGGAAGGCAGGGTCCCCCGCACATCGGCGCCCAGGGCGGCGCGCTCGTCGATCTCGCGCCGGGCCAGGCGGGCGAGATCGCTGCGGGCCGCGCGATCGGCCCCGAAACTGACCTTGGCGAAGGTCAGCGTGTCTTCGACCAATTGCTGCATGGCGTCGAGATTGCGGACCCAGGCCGCCTTCTCGCCCTCATCCCCGATGAATTCGGCGCGCAGCCGTAGCCGGGTCAGATAGGTGCGGAGGTCGTGGGCCATGGCGCCCAGTACGAAGGCGCGGTTGGCGATCAGCCCGGCCAGGCGCTGCTGCATCTCGTTGAAGGCGCGGATCAGCACGCGGACTTCGGCGGCGCCGGCCTCGCGCTCCGGCTTCGGCGTGGCGTCGCGGCCGAAGGCTTGCACCGCCTTGGACAGGCGGCGGATCGGGCGCGCCTCCCAGGTGAAGAAGGCGATCGCCAGGATCGCCACCAGCAAGCCGAAGATGCCGGCGAAGAAGCCCGGTTGCAGGCCGAACAGACGGGGCATCAATTCGCCGTTGGTCTCGGCGATCAGGAAGCCGCCGCCGGCAAGCGCGATCGAGGCGACCACTCGCCCGTCGACGAAACGGCTGAGCAGGCGCGGCCGGCGCAGGGCGCTGCGCTCGCCCATGATGAGCTGGACGCTGACCTGGCGCGGTACCGGCGTCGCCGGCAGGGCGTCGCGGATCATCCGCTCCATCGCCGGCAAGGCGCGGCCCTCGGCCGCATCGGGCGCCGCCTCGACCGTCACTTCGAGTTCCGGGCTGTTGAAGGCGCGCAGCAGCAAGGGGCGCCGCTCCGCCGGAGCGTCGTCGACGAGCGTGACCATGGCGGTCACCTGGTCGGCCAGGGGCGAGAACAGGCCATTTTCCGAGGCCCGCTCGCGCCGCCACAGATAGACGCCGGTGGTGACGAGTTGGACGATGATCAGGGCGGCCAGCAGGATCAGGCCGAGCCGCCAGACGATGCCGAGCCTGGCCATCACGGCAGCACCTCGACTTCGCCGGAGAACAGATAACCGCCGTTCCGGACCGTGGTGATCAGGGTCGGCGCCGCGGGGTCGGCGGCGTCGAGCTTGCGGCGCAGCCGGCTGATGCCGACGTCGATCGTGCGGTCGAAGGGATCGGCGCTCCGCCCCCGCGTCCAGTCCAGCAACTGGTCGCGGCTCAAGACCCGGCGCGGATGGTCGACGAAACAGGCGAGCAGGTCGAATTCCGCCGAGGTGAGCAGCACCCGCTCACCCGATGCCGCCTCGACCGTGCGGCCGTCGAGATCGATCGTCAGCGTGGCGACGCGCACCCGCCGGGTCGCCGGAGCGGCCTGTATCGGCCGTTCCGCCCGGCGCAGCACGGCGCGGATCCGGGCCAGCAGCTCGCGCGGGTTGAACGGCTTCGGCAGATAGTCGTCCGCCCCCATCTCGAGCCCGACGATGCGGTCGATGTCGTCGCCCTTGGCGGTCAGCATCAGGATCGGCAAGCGGCCCTGGGGCGCCAGGCGCCGGCAGATCGAGAGCCCGTCTTCCCCCGGCAGCATGAGATCGAGGATCAGCAGGGCGGGCGTCGTCCGCGCCAAGACGGCATCCATCGCCCTCGCGTCGCCGACCGCCTCGACCGCGAAGCCCTCGCGGGTCAGGAAGCCGGTCAGGAGGTCGCGGATTTCGGGGTCGTCCTCGACCAGAAGGAGGGTCTTCGTCGTCATGCGGCGGATCTTCCGACAAGCCGGCGCCGCCGCCAATGGCCGTTACAAATCGTTACAAATCCGCGGTTTCCCGCAATAGAGCGGCAAACAGCGGGGGCGATGATCCGACCGTGCCCCGATGAGATCCCCACTGAGATCCAGAAGCCGGGGCGACGAATTCGCAGACAGGAGTTCCATCATGAACCGCACCCTTCTGGCCGCCCTGGTCGCCACCCTCGCCCTCGGCGCCGTGGCCACCGATGCCTACGCCCGCTCCCGCTCGGTCAATGGCACCGGCGCCGGCGGCCATTCCTACTCCCGGCAGCTCCAGAGCGGCTGCGCCGACCAGACCTGCAGCCGGAGCCGCAGCGGCACCACCCGCAACGGCAACAGCTGGGGCCACAGCGGCAGCGTCACCAACAACGGCAACGGCACCTGGTCGGGCCAACGGAGCGGCACCGGCACCCATGGCGGCAGCTACAGCAGCCAGGGCAGTGTCACCAACAACGGCAACGGCACCTATACCTACAACGGCACCGGCACCGCGACCGGCCCGAACGGCGGCAGCGTGAGCCGCGACAAGACCGTGACCGTCACCCCGGCCAACTGAGCCCGCAAGATCGAGGACCCAGTCCGATGTCCCGCTTCGCCTTCGCCGCCGCGGCCCTGATCGCCCTGGCCGCCGCCACGCCGGCCCTGGCCCAGGGTGCCGGCGGCCAAGTCCGCACCGCCTGCGCCAATGACGCCAAGACCCTGTGCGCCGGGGTGAAGCCCGGCGGCGGCCGCATCCTGCAATGCTTCAAGGAGCACCAGGATCAGGTCTCCAAGGAATGCCAGTCGGCACTGGAAGCCGCCCAGGCGGCCCGCGCCGGCAACGCCGGCACGGCGCAGTAACCGAGGCGGAGGGACCGGCCATGACCTGGCTGAACATCCAGGACCTGGGCGGTCCCCGGCCCCTCGCCCTGCTCGTGCTGGCGCTGCTGCTGATCGAGGCGGGTGCCGCCTGGTGGCGCCGCCGGGGCGCCTACGACTGGGGGGAGACCGGAGCGACCCTGGTGATCGCACTCGGCCAGCGGCTGATCAATGTCTCGGCCGCCCCGCTGGTCGTCCTGCTCTTCCTGGCGATCTATCCCTACCGGCTGTTCGATCTCGCGCCGCTGAATGGCGCGAGCCTGGTCCTGCTCTTCCTCGGGGTCGACTTCTGTTACTACTGGCACCACCGTGCGATGCACCGGCTGCGCCTGTTCTGGGCGACGCACGGGGTTCATCATTCGACCACGAAGCTCAATCTCTCCGCGGCTTTCAGGCTTGGCTGGGGCGGGGCGGTGACGGGCGGTTTCCTGTTCTATCTGCCGCTCGTGCTGATCGGTTTCCCGCCGCTTGCGGTGTTGCTGATGCTGGGCGCCAATCTGGCCTATCAGCTCTTCCTGCATTCGGCCTGGGTGCCGCGGCTAGGCCCCCTGGAATGGGTGCTGAACACGCCGCGCCATCACCATGTCCATCACGCCGCCAATGCGGAATGCCGGGATCGCAATTTCGGCGGCGTGCTGATCGTCTTCGACCGCTTGTTCGGCACTTTCGCGCCGGTGCCGGCGGCGGAACTCCGCTATGGGCTCGACGGCGTCGCCCCCAGCCGCAACCCCTTTACCGTGGCGTTGCGCGGCTGGGCCGACATCGGCCGCAGGCTGCTGGCCTCGCGGAGCTTGGCCCAAGGGGTCGAGGCCCTGTTCGGGCGCCCCTAGGCTCGGGAGCCGGAACCGCGCCTTTGCGGTTCCGGCCCGAAGCGGTCAGAGCGCGCGCGCCCTTTCGCGCAGCACGAACTTCTGCACCTTGCCGGTCGAAGTCTTCGGCAGTTCCTCGAACACCACGGTGCGCGGCACCTTGTAGCCGGCCAGATGTTCCTTGCAGAAGGCGATCAGCTCCTGCTCGGTCAGGCTCTCGCCCGGCTTCAGGGCGACGAAGGCGCAGGGCGTTTCGCCCCATTTCTCGTCCGGACGCGCCACCACGGCGGCCTCCTGGATCTTGGGGTGCTTGTAGAGCACGTCCTCGACCTCGATCGTCGAGATGTTCTCCCCGCCCGAGATGATGATGTCCTTCGAGCGGTCGCGGAGCTGAATGTAACCGTCTGGATGCATCACACCGAGGTCGCCCGAATGGAACCAGCCGCCCGCGAAGGCCTCGTCCGAGGCAGCCTTGTTCTTGAGGTAGCCCTTCATCACCAGGTTACCGCGGAACATCACCTCGCCCATGGTCTTGCCGTCGCGCGGCACCGGCGTCATGGTCACCGGATCCATCACGTCGAGCCCGGCCATCAGGGGCGACTTCACGCCCTGGCGCGACTTCAGCACGGCCTTCTCGTCGATCGGCAACTCGTCCCATTCGTCCTTCCAGACGCAGAGCACGGAAGGCCCATAGGTCTC
>JAYSCC010000027.1:0-13931 GCA_041915065.1 Zavarzinia sp. | reverse complement strand
CTCGCTCGATGCCTATGGCCACAGCGGCCCTTGGGCCTGCCGGCGCGGTTTCGACAGCTTGGTGCAATTCTCGACCGGCATCGCCGCGGCGGGCATGGCATGGCGGCGGGTGTTGAAGCCCGTGTCGCTGCCGGTCCAGGCCCTCGACCACGCCACCGGCTATCTGATCGCGGCGGCGGCGCTGCGGGCTTTGCGGTTGGGCGGCGGCCACGCCCTTCTCTCGCTCGCCCGGACGGCCAAGCTCCTGATCGATCACGCCGGCACGCCGACCGAGGATGATCTGGCGCCCGAGAGCGCCGAGGACCTGGCGCCGGGGATCGAGGCCACGGCCTGGGGAGCGGCCCGCCGCCTGCGCCCGCCGCTCGCGGTCGAGGGCGCGGCGATGGGCTTCGCCCTGCCGGCGGCAGCCCTCGGCCAGAATCCGCCGGCCTGGGATTGAGCCCCTGTCATCGAGCCCCGGTGCCTGTTGCGCCCGGGCGGCAGTCGCGGCGACTATCGTCCGTCCTGTCGGGACGGGGGGAACGATAATGGCCGTGATCGAAGCACAGCCGATGACGGTGCAGATGGAAGGCGATTTCGTCGTCTTCCTGATCGGCATGCGCATCAACCGGTTTCGCAGCTTGCGCCGCTGGTGGCCGGTGTTCACCGCGATGCCGCGCATGATAAAGGAGTTGGAGGCCGATCCCGCGCTCGGCATGCTCCATGCCCGTTTGCACCCGGGCTTCCGCAACTTCCTGCTGGTGCAATATTGGCGGAGCGTCGAGCATCTGCAGCGCTTCGCCCATGCCCGCGAGCACGAGCATCAGCCGGCCTGGAACGCCTTCACCAAGGCCGGCGGCAACGACGGTGCGGTCGGCATCTGGCACGAGACTTATGTTGTCAGGGCCGGGGATTACGAATGCATCTATGCCGGGATGCCGGCCTATGGCCTCGGCCTCGCCGGCACGCGGGTGCCGGCGGAGGGGCGGCTGCGCTCGGCCAAGGGCCGGCTCGGCGCCTGAGGAGGGCTATCAGGCCGCGTGGGCGAGCTGCTGGCGCGCCCAGGCGACGATCTGGTCGGCGGTGATGGCGCCCGAATGCTGGGCGATCCGCTTGCCGCCGGCGAACAGCAGCAGGGTGGGAATGCTGCGGATGCCGAGGCGGCTGGACAGCTCCGGTTCGGCGTCGCTGTTCAGCTTCAACAGGCGGAAATCCGGCTCCAGGCGCGCGGCAGCGCTGGCGAAGGCTGGTCCCATCACCCGGCACGGCCCGCACCAAGGCGCCCAGACATCGACCAGCACGGGGGCCGAGCCGCGCGTCACATGGCGTTCGAAACCGGCGGCATCGACTTCGGCCGGGTGGCCGTCGAACAGGGCGCCCTTGCACTGGCCGCAGCGGCCTTCGCTCGCCGGCCTGTCCGCCGGCAGGCGGTTCACGGCGGCGCAATGGGGGCAGACCGTGAGATTCTGACCGGACATCGCTCTTCTCCTTCGGCACGCCGCGCGGGCGGCCCTTGTCCGAGATATGGGGTGCTCACCCGGTTTCGGCTAGACTGGTCCCGGCAGGCAGGGGAGGCGTGGATGGAACGGCGCTATGCGCGGGCGGTGGTGCTGGCGGCTCTCGCCCTGGCCGGCAGTGCCCTCGACACACTCGCCGGGGCTCTCGATCCCGCGCGGCGCCGGCGCGATTGACGGCGCTACCGGACCGCGGGCCAGAGGAAGGCGAGCGGCGCGTGATCCTCGTTGTAGAGGGCGCCGGCCAGGACGAAGAGCAGGAAGGCCAAGCCCATGCACAGCAGGCCCGGCGTCCAAGTGCGGAGCCAGCCGCCCGGCGGCGGCACCCGCGCCCGTCCCCGGCCGCGCAGGGGCTGCGCCAGGGTCGGGCGGAGGAGGCGCCGCGCACCCCAGAACAGCACCACCGTCGCCACCGGATAGAGGGCGAGGCCGATCACATAGGGCAGGACCCGTTCCGGCGGCAGGGTCTCGATCCCGGGCAACAGGCTCTCGAACACGATCGAGAACAGGATCGTCGCCGCCAGGAAGCCGATGCCGAGGCGCGCCGCCCACCATCGCCAGCCGCTGCGCGCCAGGCCGCGCAGGATCAGGGCGATGCCGATCACGCCGGTCGCCAGCGACGCCTTGGTGACCGGGTCCCAATAGGGACCGTTCATGAAGTCCCGCGCCAGTTGCAGCATGGGCGGCCCCCCGACCGTGTTCACGCCATCATAGCGCGTTCCGGTCCCGGTGGCGCGCCCGCCGTTCAGGCCGTGGCGGCGGGCCAGGCCACGGTGCGGCCGTCGAACAGTTTCAGGATCTCATCCGGCACCGCGATCGCCTTCCGCGCCTTCATGTCGAAATAGACGGCGACGATCTCGACCGTGGCCACGGCTTCGCCGCTCGCCTCGTCCAGCATCCAGTGGAAGAAGCGCAAGGTCCGCCCGACCGTGCCCGAGGCGCCGGAGCGCAGCACGACGACGTCGCCCGCCTCGACCGGGGCGGCCCAGCGGATCTTGTAGTCGAGGGCGGCCGAGCCGATGTGGCGCGCGCGCAGCGCTTCGGCCGACATCGCATCGCCCGCGATCAGATGGCCGACCGCTTCGGACAGGCGGCCGATGAAGGCCTTCCGCCCGATGAAGCCACCGGGGCGGAGTTCACCGGTACCGACCGCGGAAATCCCGGTCTCGACCAGGCCGAGCGCCTTGGCCCGTTCGAGGCTGACGCCGTCGGCTGGCGCCGGCAGTTCCGGCAGGGCGGGGGCGGCCACCGTTTCGGGGTCGAGCAGTCGGGCTTCGGCAGCGGCCAGCACCGCGGGCGGCAGATGGCCCACGGTGGCATCGACCGTGGCGGCGACGTCGCCGCTCGGCGCGTGATGCATGACGTGGCGAAGGCGAAGCGCCGCACCGGCATGATCGACCCCGATCACCGCGCTCTGCACCCAGAGCGCGGCGCCGACCCGGGCTTCCTTCCGGAAGGTGATCTGGTCGGTCATGGCGCGCCGGGGGTGGGCCACGACGTCGAGCCCCAGGCGGCGCAGCAGCACGGTTTCCGCGGCATCGAACTTGGCGCCGTAGAACTGCACGTTCATGTGACCCATCTGGTCGCATTCCCAGGCGTCGGTGCCGCCGCGCCAGGTGACGGCGAATTCGGGTGTGATGGTCATGGTTCCAGTCCGATCAGGCCGGGCAGTGCGGCCATATGGGCGAAGGTCTCGGCCCCGGTGGCGGCCAGCAGGGCGGCATCGATCTCGCGCGAAAAGCCGAGCGCGCGCATGCCGGCGGCAACCGCACCGGTGGCGCCGGGCACGCTGTCCTCGACCACGGCACAGAACGCCGGATCATGGCCCATGCGCGCGGCGGCATGGAGGAAGAGGTCGGGCGCCGGCTTGCCCCGCGCCACTTCGACGGCGGAGAAGACCCGGCCCTCGAACAGGGGCGCGAGGCCGGTCAGGCCCAGCGTCAGCGCCATCTTGTCCGGCGTGCCGGAGGAGGCGACGCAGGTCGCGATGCCGGCCGCCTGGATCGCCTCGACCGCGGCGCGGACCCCGGGCACGGGGCCGAGACTGGTGCGGAATTCGGCATAGGTCTCGGCCTGCAGGTCGGCGAGCCAGGTGGGCGGCAGGGCGCGGCCGATCGCCTCCTCGATCAGGACGACCACCGATTTCATCGAGAGGCCGACGAAGCGCCGCCGGCTCTCCCCCTCGTCGATGGCGAGGCCCTGGGCCCGTGCCGCGCGCGCCAGCGTGCGGTTGGCGATGGCTTCGGAATCGACCAATACGCCGTCGCAGTCGAAGATCACCAGGGAAGGTCGCAACAAGTCACCCGTAACGTCTCAGGCGGGGATCACAGCCCCAATTGGCGCGCGGCGAGGTCGCGCATGATTTCCTCCGAGCCGCCGCCGATCGCATTGACGCGGACTTCGCGGTAGATCCGCTCGGTCTTCACGCCGCGCATGTAACCGGCACCGCCCAGGATCTGCATCGCCTCGCGGGCGCAGAATTCCATGGTGGTGGTGGCCTGGTTCTTCAGCATGCAGATTTCCGCGATCGGCGCATCCCCTTGTTCGACCCGCCAGGCCAGATTTTCCAGCATGGCCTGGGTCGCGGTGATGCGCTGCGCCATGTCGACGATCTTGTGGCGGATCACCTGGTGGTCGGCCAGGCGCTTGCCGAAAGTGCTGCGCTGGCGCGCCCAGGCGATCGCCTCCTCGAGGGCGACGCGGGCGAAGGCATTGGCGCCGGCCGCCAGCGCGATGCGCTCGCCGTTGAAATTCCGCACGATCCCCAGGAAGCCCGCATTCTCCGGCCCGATCAGGTTTTCGGCCGGCACCTTCACGTCGGCGAAATGGATCGCCGCGGTGTCCGACATCCACCAGCCCATCTTCTTCAGCGGCGTCCGCGTGACGCCCTCGCTCGCCATCTCGATCAGCAGGAGAGAGAGGCCGCCGAAGCCCTTGCCCCCGGTGCGCACGGCGGTGGTCAGGTAATCGGCCCGCATGCCGGAGGTGATGAAGACCTTCTCGCCGTTGACCACGTAATGCTCGCCCTCGCGCCGCGCCGTGGTCTTCAGGTTGGCGACGTCCGAACCGCCGGAGGGTTCGGTGATGCCGAGGGCCGAAATCTTCTCGCCCGCGAGGATGGCGGGCAGCACCCGGGCCTTCATCTCGTCGGTACCCAGCGCCGCGATCGGCGGCGCGCCGATGCCATGGCTCATCAGGCTGGCGATCAGGCCGCCGGAACCGGCCCGCGCCAATTCCTCGGTCGCCACGATCATGTGGAACAGGTCGGTTCCCTCGATACCGCCGTATTCTTCGGGAAAGCCGAGGCGCAGCAAGCCGATCTCCGACGCCTTGCCATAGAGTTCGCGCGGAAACGCCCCCGCCTCGTCCCATTCATCGACGAAAGGCGCCACCTCGGCATCGACCCACTGCCGCAACGTGGCCCGAAACGCCCGATGCTCCTCCCGGTAATAGGGGCTCGGCACCGGCCGCAACAAGGCATCGAACAAGGGCATATCGGTCATCACCTCTCCTCCCGCCGGCTTGGCCGACGATTTGTCATTTTGAGGCAGGGTGCATGGAATGGGCGATGGGGGCAAGGGGGGAGGGAGATCGGCAGGCAGCAGCGATCGACAAGCTCGCCAAGCCCCTGCAGAGACGCGGGAATCCTCAAATGATGATATAGGAGAGACAGTCGTGACTGGGACTGATCGGTAGCTTAAGCTTTCGACGCAGATGGTTTGTTGTCGCTGCGCGCGTCCAAAAGAACAATGTCGCGGCTATCATCTAATTTCAGGTTTGTCAGAATTTTTCGAACTCGAACGAGTTGCTCGTATGTGAAATATATTATTGCCTTGATCCCTCGCTCCGCGTCGGCAGAATTCTGATAAATATCAACTTGTTTTTGCAGATTTTTTTCAAGATTACTGTTTTTTGCAAGCTTCATCTCAACTAAAGTTTTATGGCGCCCTCGCGATACTTTGAAATCGACTGGTCCACGGCCATCATTCGCCTCTGATCCGATATCAGAAAAGGTACCGAACCAAACCAACCGGAATAGGATTTGAATGTCTCTTTCTCGCTCAACCGGATTGCCTTGTTCATCATAAAATATTCGCCAACAACCTTGATCTTCGATGGCGTGCTTTAGAAAGGCGAGCCGAGTGTGTGCCTCGGCATATGTGCCCCCTGCGATATCATAAAAGCCCACTTGCGTAAGTTGTGGCTTTAGAATTTCTCGAATTCGTCGGGAGAAAAATATTTCTGTCTGAAGTACTTTCTCGGTGCTCACATCAGTGGCTTCGTCGCCTGTTATTTCCTTTAGCTTTATATAATAATCTATTAAATCTGGGAACTCTCGTATTGTTTCTATCGCCGCTGAGTGTCGCTCTTCTTTTGTTGGTAATTTCCCGGTTCTTGCTCGGCGACTGAGCTCTAAATGAAAATAATTACTTACGGAGGCCCGCAATTGAGCGTCGGGAATGGCCGTCGGAATCTGATCAAAACTATCAAGCATGTCTTGCCGATTAATCCAATTTTCGTCTCGCGTAAGTATATCTTTGGGCGTAAGGATAATAAAATCTCCTGCATGCCAAGGAAGGTAATAGGTTCGGCGCTGCCAAGTTTCTGTATCAAAATTGAAGATGGCTCTCGCAATAGGTACTTTCCGGATCTGTTCTGGTGTCAAATATTTTTGGGAAAATTTTTCTGTATAGCGACAGAGAAAATCCATTATCAGGTTGGTCACAAAATCGCTAATTTTATCTCGGCCAACCCCTCCTGCAATGAGGCAGACCTTTTCGAGGTGGCTGCTTTCGGTAATTCCCTCACTGCCAAAATCGCTGAAAATTGCGCCGAGATTGGCGTGTAAATCACGGGCAAAATTGATGCCTAGGCCGCTACCTCCGTTGCCGACTAATGAAAACCCAAGCCAATTTTGCTTTGCCTCGGGGAAGCAATACCAATTTCGAAGGTATCCGTCATTTGAACTACTGCTACTTGACCGATCTCGCAGAAATATCAGGTAATCAATTATTTTCTTATGGAGAGATTGATATTCTTCATTTGTACTGTGAAAGAGGAGAAAGGGGTCGATGAACAAGGGTAGGTCATTGATTACGGAAATGTCGAATGCGCCATATGCGTCCAAGGTTTCCGGAGAAATTCCGAAGGTATCGCTAAAGAAAGTGCCCACGAGAATCTCCGCAAAAATTTGGTTGAGTCTACCACATATTGAAATTTTCTGTTGTTCCTATTTTCCTGTATGGCCGCTCTATTCTGTGGCCGCGGTAGCTCTGTCTGTCGGTGGCCTCGAGGCGGCAAGCGATGGGATCTGCACTGTGCCGCTGTCGCCGACGCATTATGGATCTGAATGAATCTGTAGACACTAAGTGGTCCCGCTCGCGCGGAAAGGTGTGGGGAAGTGCGTCACCAGACGTGACCGCCGTCACCGCACCTCCCCCGCCACCCATGCCATCCTCCCGCCAGAATTCGACGCGAGGATGACGATGCGTTTCTGGTTGAGTCCGATGGCTGCGGTGCTGGCGCTGGGTGTTTCCGGTCTGGGTTCGGTTTCTCCGGCATTCGCGCGGGAGATGTTGGCGCCGCGCGTCGACTATGTCGCGTCCTACCGGCTGGACCCGGACGGGGAGACCATGCGGATGGCGCATCATGGCGGCAAGATCCGGATGGAGACCACGGCGGAGGGGCAGACGGCGGTGATCTTGATGGATCCGGCGGCGCAGCAGATCCTGATGCTGCTCCAGGGCATGGCGATGCGGATGGATATGCGCCGGCCGATGCCGGGCCGGGCGTCGTTCAAGGATGGTGCCGCGGGGCTCGCCACCGATGTCGCGGTCGAGCCGCAGCCGCTCGGCACCAAGGTGATCGCCGGGCTCAACTGCACCGTCTATGAGGCGGTCTGTGAATCGTCCGGCGGCGCGCCGGTGCATTCCCGCGTCTGCCTGACCGAGGATCGCGTGCTGCTCGAATCGGTGTCGCAGGACCACGGCAAGCCCTTCGTGCTGACGGCGACCGCGGTCGAGATCGGGCCGCAGGATCCGGCCCTCTTCACCCTGCCGCCGGGTGTCCAGGTGATGGACATGCCGTCGATGCCGTGACTTTGTCTTCGCCGGCCGGCCGTGGCAGGATCGGCCGCCAATGAGGAGGAAATGACATGGTGCGCGCTGTTTCGATCGCCCCCGCCTTCGTTCTCGGCCTCGCCGGGCTGTGGAGCCTGCCGGCGGCGGCGGACCAGATGCCTCTGCCCAGGGTCGATTACGCCATCACCTATCAGATGCAGCCGGGCGGCCACGTCATGGACATGGCCCATCACGCCGGCTGGACCCGGGTTGACATGCACGAGCAGGGCCAGGCTATGACCGGCCTCATGGACCTGCACAGCGACCGCATGATCATGCTGATGGAAACCCCGATGCCCATGGCCTTCGAGGTCGACATGAGCCAGCCCATGCCCGGCCTGCCGGGGGCGCCCGGCGCCGGCATGAGCCCGCAGCAGATGATGACCGAGGCCGACGTGAAGCTGACAGCGATCGGCGCCAAGACGGTGGCCGGCGTCGACTGCACGCTCTATGACGCGGTCGGCACCATCGGCAAGGATTCGGCGCGTTCCAAGGTCTGCCTCACGGGCGACAACGTGATGCTCTATTCGGAGACGGTGGAGCAGGGCGAGACCTATGTCCTGACCGCCACCCGGGTCTCCTTCGCGGCGCAGGACCCGGCCCGCTTCAAGGTGCCGCCGGGCGTTCGCGTGATCCCGATGCAGCAGATGCTCCAGGGCATGGGCGGCCTGCCCGGCATGCCCGTGCAATAGGGCTCGGACCCCGGCCGCGGCCGTGCGGGCGGCCGCAGCGGCGGCCACCCGTCTCGCCCTCGGGGCTCAGCCGAAGATCTTCTTGGTCGCCGGCTGCAGGTCCTCATAGGCGGGGTCGCGCTTCTGGGCGCGGGCCGCCAGGGCTTCGCCCATATCATTGCCGATGAACATGGCGGCATTCCAGGTCGCGATATAGTTGAGCCCGTCGGCCACCGTGTGGTCGCGGGTATAGTTCAGCATTTCCTTGGTCCCGGCGACGGCGAGCGGGCTGTGCCCGGCGATTTCGCGCGCGACCGCCATCACGCCCTGGATCAGGGCCTCGTGGCTCTCGAAGACGTCGTTGACCAGGCCGAGTTCCAGCGCCCGCTTCGCCGGCAGGCGGCGCCCGGTATAGGCCAGCTCGCGCACCATGCCCTGGGGGATCAGGTGGGGCAGGCGTTGCAGGGTGCCGACGTCGGCGGTCATGCCGATGTTGATTTCGGCGATCTGGAAGAAGCCGTCGGCCGAGCAATAGCGGGCGTCGCAGGCGGTCACCATGTCGACCCCGCCGCCGATGCAGCCGCCCTGGATCGCCGCCAGCACAGGGAAGCGCGCCTTCTCGATCACATTGAAGCAATCCTGGATATTCAGGATCAGGCGGCGGAAATTCTCGCGCAGGCGGCCCTGATCGGTGGTCTGGGGCACCAGGCTGCCGAAGACGGAAAGGTCCATGCCGGCGGTGAAATGCTTGCCGGTCGAGGAAATCACGGCGACGCGGACCGCGGGATCTTCCGCCAGCGTCTCGAAGATCGCTTTGATCTCCAGCCAGAAGGCCGGGATCATCGTATTGAGCTGGTCCGGCCGCTTCAGTTGCAGGTGGGCGACGTGATCCTTCACCTCGACCGCGAATGCCTCATATGCCATGGGTGCCTCTCCTCGTTTTGCCTTGGGCTTAGCATGGCGGCTGGCCGTGCAGAAGGGCTTCGCTGGGGCCGAGGCGGACGCGACGTCCGCCCGGCCCGACTTGACAGGTCCTTTCGAGCGTTGCACGAAAGCCTCCGGCGATCTGGGAGGTTGGCGTGCACAAGCGGCAGACGGAAGCGATCTCCCTGATGGCGTCGAGCCCGGGCACCCGGCGCGAAATCGTCGTGCATCGCTATGGCCGGGCGGGCACCGGCCCCAAGGCCTATCTCCAGACCGGGCTCCATGCCGACGAATTGCCGGGTGCGGTCGTGGTGCAGCATCTGCTCGCCCTGCTGGACGAGGCGGCGGCGGCCGGCCGCATCACCGGCGAGATCCTGGTGGTGCCCCAGGCCAACCCGATCGGCCTCTCGCAATATCTGTTCGGCAAGCACGCCGGGCGCTTCGAATTCGACAGCCTCGGCAATTTCAATCGCCATTACCCCGGCCTCGCCCAGGCGATCGGCGACTTGGTGGGCGAGCGCCTGACCGACGATGCCGCCGGCAACGTCGACTTGATCCGCGCCTGTGCCCGCCGCCTGCTCGCGGAGCGGGCCCCGAAGTCCGAGGTCGACCATCTGCGACTCGCCCTGATGCGTCTCGCGGTCGATGCCGACATCGCCCTCGACCTCCACTGCGACGAGGTTGCGGTGATGCATCTCTATCTCGGCAACGATCTCTGGCCCGGCGCCGCGGACCTGGCGGCCGAGCTTCAGGCCCGTGCCGTCCTGCTGGCCGATGTTTCGGGCGGCGAGCCCTTCGACGAGGCGGTGGGCGGGCTCTGGTGGCAGCTCGCGCGCCGCTTCCCCGATTGCCCGATCCCGCCCGCCTGCCTGTCCGCCACGGTCGAGCTGCGGGGCGACCGCGACGTGGGCGACGAACTGGCGGCCAAGGATGCCGCCGCCCTGTTCCGCTTCCTTCAGCGCCGCGGCCTGATCGCCGGCACTCCCGGCCCCCTGCCGCCCGCCGCCTGCGAAGCGACCCCCCTCGAAGGCACCGACATGGTGGAAGCGCCGGTCGGCGGCGTCGTGCTGTTCCGGGTCACGGCGGGCGACCGCGTCAGCGCCGGCGATACGGTGGCCGAAGTGCTGGACCCGGCGACCGGCCTGCGCACTCCCCTGGTCGCGCGAACCGGCGGCGTCGTCTTCGCCCGTGCCGGCCATCCCCTGGCCCGGCCCGGCCTGCCTGTCGTCAAAGTGGCGGGGGCCGTACCCCTTGCCTATCGAAGCGGTCACCTGCTGACCCAATAACGAGGAGAGAGAAGTGGCGATCGATTACGAGAAGATCATGAAGCTGACGTCCGGTCCCTGGACCGTCAGCTATACCGACCGCGAGACCATGCTCTACGCCCTGGGCCTCGGCATGGGCCAGGACCCGCTGAATGCCGACGAATTGCCCTTCGTCTACGAGAACGGGCTGAAGGCGCTGCCGACCCAGGCGACCGTTGTCGCTTGGGACAATACGCTGCTCGCCAAGTCGGACGTGAATTTCATCATGGTGGTGCACGGCGAGGAACGCCTGACGGTGCACAAGCCGCTGCCCGCCGAAGGCACCATCGAATGCACCGGCAAGATCACCGGCTGCTACGACAAGGGTGCGGGCAAGGGCGCCATCATCCTGGCCGAGAACGAAATTCGCGACAAGGCGACGGGTGAGTTGCTGGTGACCCTCGGCATGACCATTTTCGCGCGCGGCGACGGTGGCTTCGGCGGCCCTTCCGGCGGCGGGCCGGAGCCCCACAAGCTGCCCGAGCGGGAGCCGGAGAAGGCGGTTGCCTACAAGACCCTGCCCTCGCAGGCGCTGATCTATCGCCTGTCGGGCGACCGCAACCCGCTCCACGCCGATCCCAATTTCGCCCAGATGGCCGGCTTCCCGCGCCCGATCCTACACGGGCTCTGCTCCTATGGGAATGCCTGCCGTGCCGTCGTGGAAGCCTATTGCGACTTCGACCCGACCAAGATCGTCGAATTCAACGCCCGCTTCTCGGCCCCGGTGTTCCCGGGCGAGACCCTGGAAACCCAGATGTGGCGCGACGGCGACGTGGTCTCGTTCCGCACCCGGGTCGTGGAACGCGACGTGATCGCGATCAACAACGGCAAAGCCGTTCTGAAGGCCTGACGAGATGACCGAAGCCCGCCTGCGCCCCGCCGCCACCGTGCTCCTGCTCCGCGACGGCGCGGGCGGGCTCGAAGTCTTCATGGTCCAGCGCCACCACCAGATCGATTTCGCCGGTGGCGCCCTGGTGTTTCCCGGCGGCAAGGTCGACGAGCGGGACTCGGCTCCCGGCCTGCTGCCCCGGCTCGCCGCCAATCCGGCGATCGGTGCCGACCTCACCGCCTTCGCCGTGGGCGCCATCCGCGAAGCCTTCGAAGAATGCGGCGTGTTGCTGGCCCGGCCGGCCGGCGGCGGCGAGCTGGTGGACGCCGCGCGTCTCGCCGCGATCGAGGCGCGCTGGCGTGCCCCCCTGGCCAAGGGCGAGATCGGCATTCTCGATCTCGTCGAGGGCGAGGACCTGACCCTCGCCCTCGATCGTCTCACCCGCTATTCCCATTGGGTGACGCCGAGTTTCATGCCGAAGCGTTTCGACACCCATTTCTTCCTGGCGACGGCGCCGGCCGACCAGCTCGCCCTGCACGACGGCGGCGAGACGGTCGACAGCGTCTGGATCCGGCCCCAGGTGGCGCTCGACGATGCGGCTGCCGGGCGCCGCTCGGTGATCTTCCCGACGCGCATGAACCTCTCGGTCCTGACGCGCGACGCGACGGTCGAAGGCGTCCTGGCGCGGGCGGTCGCGACGCCGATCGTCACCGTGCTGCCCTGGCTCGAAGACCGGGCCGACGGGCAATATCTGATCGTACCGGCCGAAGCAGGTTACGACCGTACCGAAGCACCGATCTCCGAACTGCAATAACGATAAATCGAGGGGAGAGTAGAATGTCGGATCACGTGACGCCGATCCTGGTCGGCGTCGGTCAGATCACCCAGAAGGACGTCGACCCGCGCGAGGCCAAGGGTCCGATCGAGATGATGACGGCGGCAGCCCGGCTTGCCGCCGCCGACGCCGGCATCACCGACGCGGCCCTGGCCGCGATCGACCGCCTCGCCGTCGTCCGCTTCATGTCGGGCAATTACCAGGACCCCGTGGCCCTGCTGGCCGAGGCGATCGGCGCCCGTCCGGCCGACCGCCAGCATACCGCGGTGGGCGGCAACTCGCCCCAGATGCTGGTCAACGAGACGGCGCAGAAGATCGCCGAAGGCAAGTGCAAACTGGCGCTGCTCGCCGGTGTCGAAGTGCTCTCGACCATCACCCGGGCGCAGAAAATGGGGATCGATCTCCCCTTCGGCCAGATCACCCTGACCGAGGAAGACCGTAACGGCTCGCTTCCCGTCGAGCTGGCCCACGGCATGTTCCCGCCGGTCAATGTCTATCCCCTGTTCGAGAATGCGCTGAGGGCGAAGCGCGGGCGGAGCCTGAAGGCTCATCTCGTGAAGATCGGCGAGCTATTCGAGCCCTTCACCAAGGTCGCGGCCAAGAACCCGCTGGCTTGGTTCCCGATCGAGCGGACGGCGGCGGAACTGACCACGCCCAGCAAGCAGAACCGTTTCGTCGGCTATCCCTATACGAAGCTGGTGAATGCGATCATGGAGGTCGACCAGTCGGCCGCCGTGCTCATGACGACGGTCGCGGAAGCGAAGCGCCTCGGCATCCCCAAGGAGAAATGGGTCTATCTGCACGGCTGCGCCGATGCCAAGGACCATTGGTTCGTGTTGGAACGGGTGAATTACCACTCCAGCCCGGCGATCCGCACGGTGGGGCGCGAAGCCTTCGCCATGGCGGGCAAGACGGTCGCCGACATGTCCTTCTTCGACATCTATTCCTGCTTCCCCTCGGCGGTCCAGATCGCCAAGCAGGAACTGGCCCTGCCGGAAGTGGACGAGATCCCGCTCACCGTGACCGGCGGGCTCCCCTATTTCGGCGGGCCGGGCAACAATTACGTGATGCATTCGATCGCCGAGATGGCGCAGACCCTGCGCCGCAACCCGGGCCGTTACGGCCTGGTCACGGCCAACGGCTGGTATGTTACGAAGCATTCCGCCGGGATCTATTCGACCGAGCCGATCCCCCGTCATTTCCTGCGCAAGGACCCGGCCCTCTATCAGGCCGAGATCGACGCCGAACCGCATCCCGGCATCACCGAAGCGCCGGAGGGCGAGGCCAAGATCGAGACCTATACGGTCGTGCACGGCCGCGACGGCGAACCCTATATGGCGATCGTCATCGGCCGCCTGGCCGACGGCAGCCGCTTCGTCGCCAACACCCCGAGCGAGCGCGACGTCTTCGACCTCCTGCTCGACGGCGAAGCGATCGGCCGCAAAGGCAAGGTCACCAGCAAGGACGGGCAGAACAGCTTCGATCCGCGCTGACCCGGTGCCGTAACCTAATAGTTCTCACGGCTGTCCCGGAGGTCCGCACGCCGCTCTCTTTCGTCATGCCCGGGCTTGTCCCGGGCATCCACGTCGGGACGCACCACAATCGTTGACGCACGAGGCTGCTTGTCGACGTAGATGGCCGGGTCTTCGCCCGGCCATGATGGATAGAGGGAGCGTCAGGCTTTAACGCGCTCGCCCTTCGGGTCGTAGAAGGGCGCCAGGCCGACTGCGGCCGGGAAACGCTCGCCCGCGATTTC
>JAYSCC010000026.1:0-14315 GCA_041915065.1 Zavarzinia sp. | reverse complement strand
CCGCCGTTCAATCCCGGGCCGCCGCCCGGAGCACCGTCAAATCTTTGGCCAGGGGATTTGAATTGTAAATACATAAATCTGCGAACCACCCGCATGAATCCTCTGATGGCCAGCCACGATACGGTCGACAAGCGAATTATTGTCCGTACAATGAACAGGCAACGTGCAGCGTGAAGGATCGATGCCATGGCGTCCCCCACCCCGATGATCCGCGACGAGGTCACCTCGTTGCCGGCCTATAACGCGGGGATGCACCCGGAGAAGCTGCGCCGCCAGCTCGGCCTCGACCGGATCGTGAAACTGGACAGCAACGAGAGCCCCTTCGGCCCCTCGCCCGCCGCGATCGCCGCGGTGACCGCCGCCGCTTCGGGCTTCGGCCGCTATCCCGACCGCGACGAATCGGCCCTGCGCAGCCTGATCGCCGCCGACCTCGGCGTCGATCCCGAAACCCTCGCCTTCGGCGACGGCTCGGAAGACCTGATCGGCATTCTCTACCGCATGGTGATGCGGCCGGGCGAATGCGCGGTCACCACGGTGCCGAGCTTCGGCCTGCATCAGATCTGGGCCGAGGTGCTGGGCGCCCATGCCCTGCTCCTGCCCTTCGAGGCGGATTGGCGCTTCCCTATCGAGGCGATCGAGCGGGCGCTGGCCGACAATCCCCGCGTGCTGATCCTGGCGAGCCCGTCCAACCCCGTGGGCGCGGTGATGACGGAAGCGGACGTCGACCGCGTATTGGCCGCCTGCGGGCCGGACACGCTGCTGATCTTCGACGAAGCCTATGTCGAATTCGTCTCGCCCGCGGCGCGGGTCGACGTGCTGGCCAAGCTGCGCGGCCGCCAGGCGCCCTGGGTCGTGCTGCGCACCTTCTCGAAGGCTTATGGCCTGGCCGGGCTCCGCATCGGTTACGGCATCGCCCATGACGCCGGCTTCGTGCGCAACCTCTACAAGGTGCGGGCGCCCTTCTCGGTCAATGCCGCGGCCCAGGCGGCGGCCACCGCAGCCTATGCCGACGGCAAACATCTCGACATGGTGACCACGGCGATCCGCAAGCTCCGCGGCGAACTGTCGGCGGCCCTCCAAAAGCGCGGCCTCGCGGTCGCGCCGAGCGAGGGCAATTCCCTGTTCTTCGACGCGGGCCTGGACAGCCGCGCGGTCGCCGCCGGGCTTCGCGAGCGGGGCGTGCTGGTGAAGCCCTGGCTCGAACCCGGTTACACCAGCTTCGTCCGCGTCTCGATCGGCACGCGGCGCGACAACGAGGCTTTCCTGGCGGCCCTCGATGCTGTCCTGGCCGCGGCCTGAGGCGGGCTCACAGGGCGTCCGGCGCCCGGGGCTCGGCCATCGTCGCCAGGATGGCGCCGGCCGGGACCAGGGCCGGGCGGTAGCGATTGACCACGATGCCGCCTGCCGGGAAGCGCAATTCGACCGGCGGGCGCAACGGCTCGTCGAGGTCGAACAGCCGGCCGGCCAGCGCCCCGGCCACGACCGTCTCGCCCGCCTCGAACAGAGGCTCGAACAAGCCGGCGCGGGGCGCCAGCAACCGGCCCGCCGGCACGCTGTAAATGGTGCCCAGCGCCGTCAGGTCGCCGCGCCAGACGCCGGCCCAATGCAGGATGCGGCGCACACCGGCGACTGCCCGGCCGACCGAAGTGGGCGAGGCCAGGGCGCCGCCACCGAATTCGCTCGACAGAAGGGGCACGCCCCGGGCCAGCACGGCGCCGTCGAAATCGCCGTAAGCAGGATCGGCCGGAATGGCGTAAGTGACCGGCGCGCCGAGCCAGGCAGCGGCCTCGATCCCCTTGGCGCGCAGCACCGGGTCCTCGGCCAGGCAGAGGAAGGCCTGGTCGCAATAGAGGCCGGAGGCACCGCCCGAATGGAGGTCGAGCACGAAATCGGCCAGCGGCACCAGATGTTCCAGGATGAAGCCAGCCAGCGCCGCGGTCGGCCCGCCGGCCGCACTGCCGGGGAAGGCCCGGTTCATATTGGCACCGTCAAGGGGCGAACAGCGCGTCGCGGCCCTGACCGCCGGGGCGTTCACCGCCGGCAGCAGGATGATGCGCCCGGTCAGTTCGGGAAGCGGCAATTCGTGCACCAGGCGGCGAAGCGCAATCTGCCCCTCGTATTCGTCGCCGTGGATGCCGGCGGTCAGCAGCACCGTGGGGCCTTCGCCGTTCCGCAGCACCACGACAGGGACCGGGACCAGGGTCGCGGCATGGGCATCGTCCGAATGATCGAGATAGAGATCGCCGGCGGAAACGCCGTCCCGCCCGAAGTCGAGGTCGCAAGAGACCGGACCATAGGAAATCATCTGCCACCTGCTCCTCGATACATGCCCCGCGCGCCGCTTGATCCGGACGGGGCAACCATTCCATCCTCTCCGATGGCCGGATCATGCCCATGAAACCGATCGCCCCGAGCACCAACCGCGAGCCTGTGAAGAGCGACATGCCGAAAATGCCCAGCTTCGTCCTCGATGGCCAGGGCCCCCTGTTCAAGCAGATCGGGCGCGCGGTGACCGAACAGATCCTGAAGGGCCGCTATAAGCAGGGCGAGAAACTGCCCTCGGAAGCGGAACTGACCGAGATCTTCAACACCTCGCGCCAGACCGTGAACAAGGCGATCACCGAACTCGCCAAGAGCGGCCTCGTGGAGCGCAACCGGCGCGCCGGCACCGTGGTCTCCTGGCAGTTCCAGGAACGTTTCGTGCTGCCGCTCCGCGACATCTCGGACGAGATCGAGGAAGGCCGGCAGATCTACGAATACCGGATCCTGGAGCGCAAGGTGCTGCGGAACGGCAAGGGCGGCGTCACCTGGCCCTCGCTGCCGGCCGAGGCCCGCCTCCTCTATATCGAGGCGATCCATCTGGCGGACGGCCTGCCGGTCCAGCTCGAAACCCGCTACATCAATTTCGATGCCTTCCCGGAAGTGGAACACGAGAGCTTCCAGGACGTGCCGCCCAGCAAATGGCTGCTCGACAACATCCCCTGGTCCGAGGTCGAGCATACGGTGCGCGCCACCAACGCCAGCGCCGACCTCGCCCACAAGCTGGGGGTCAAGGTCGGGGCTGCCCTCCTGGTGGTCGATCGCCAGACGTTCCACCGCGGCCAGCCCATCACGGTCGTCCATCTGACCTATCCGGGCGACCGCTTCTCGATCAAGGGCCGCTTCACCCTGGACCACCAGTCCGAAGATTGACGGCCGGGTACCACTTACAACGTCATGCCCGGGCTCGTCCCGGGCATCCACGTCGGGACGTGCCACGATCGTCGACGCAGGAGGCGGCGGCGCGGCGTGGATGGCCGGGCCTTCGCCCGGCCATGACGAGCAAGATTGGTGATCGGAGATCGTGAAACACCCGACGTGCCCCGGCCGGACAGATACCGAGCCCACCTATTCGGCGGCCTGGCCGGCGGCGCCGGGCGGCGTGTTCTCGGCGGCGATCATCTTGTCGAGCAGGCGGCGGAAGCGGAGCGGGCCGCCGTCGATGGCGAGATCGATCGGCCGGTTGCGCGCCTCGTCCAGTCCCTTCTGCACAGCGTTCAGGATCAGCTTGTCCTCATCGAAGGCGGCCTTGATGCCCTTCGACATGAAGGCCGAGGTCTCGGCGCAATCGGGCTTCACGTTGCGGAGCTGGAACCAGTAATAGCGGGTCTGGCGCTCGTTCACCGGCGTCATCAGGTTATAGGATTCCATGACGAAGGCATCGTCCGGCACCGGCTTGCCGCGCCCGCCCTTGCCGGCCGGGGTGAACAGCGCCTTGATCACCGCGAGGCTGGGGAAACGTACCTCGTAATGCTGCAGCCGGTCGGAATTGCCGGCGAAGGGCACCAGCGGCTGGTAGAGCGGCGCCACCTCGACATCCATCATCCAGCGCGAAACCGTGACGCCGTCGGCGGCAATGTCGATATCGAGCGGGGTCTCCTCGCAAGCGGCCTGGGCGAAAGAGGTCTGATGCACCCAAGAGACATGGGAGGGGTCGAGCAGATTGTCGGTCACCAGGAGATAGTTGCAGTCCAGCTCCATCACCGGGCCGGTGTTGTAACCCCAGGCGGGATCGCCCCAATGCTCGACCTTCAGGATCTTGTCGGGATCGGCCAGGGCGGGATCGCCCATCCAGATCCAAATCAGGTCGTAACGCTCCACGACCGGGTAGGAACGGATATGGGCCTTGGCCGGGATCAGCGACTGGCCGGGCACACGGACGCAGGTGCCGGCGCAGTCGAAAGTCAGGCCGTGATAGCCGCATTCGACCTCGTCGCCCTTCAGCCGGCCCATGGAGAGCGGCAGCTTGCGGTGCGGACAGGCGTCTTCCAGCGCCGCCGGGGCGCCCGCCTCGGTCCGGTAGATCACGATCTTCTCGCCCATGACCTCGATCCGGCGAAGCGCCCGCGTCACCTCGGGACCGGAGGCGGCGACATACCAGGTGTGATTGCGGAGATACATGGAAACCTCGCGGGGGAAGCGGCGATCAGCTTTCGGAATTCATCATTGCTAATGATTGGGCCGCAGAAAATGGAGAAATCCTGTAATATCACCTTAGAGAAACTAAAATGATTGCGCCATGGCCCGCCGCCTGCCTCCGCTTCGTTCACTCGAGACTTTCGAGGCGATCTGCCGCCTGGGCGGGGTCGCCCGCGCGGCGGAGGAATTGGGCGTCTCGCCCGGTGCCGTAAGCCAGCAGCTCCGCCTGCTCGAAGACCATCTCGGCCGCCCGCTGTTCCGCCGCGCCGGCCGCCGGCTGGAACCGACCGAAGCCGGCAAGGCCTATTTCGAAATGGTGTTCGAGGGTTTCGAGCGCCTGCGCGACGCCCAGAAATTATTCGACCGCGACGGCGAGATCGTCGGCCTGTCGGTCAGCGCCCTGCCCTCCCTGATGCTGAAATGGCTGGCGCCCCGGGTCTATGGCTGGCAGCAGTCGCGCGCCTTCGTCGACCTCCGGCTCGAAGGCAATCACCGGGAGGACGGGCTCGAAGCCGGCAGCGTCGATTTCCGCCTGACCTATGGCCCGCGCGTCACCCTGCACCGCCATTCGGCCGAGCTGTTCGTCGACCGGGTGATACCGGTGGCGGCGCCCACGCTTGCCACAGGGCCGCTGGCGCCGGAGGCGATCGCCCGCCTGCCACTGATCCATATCGACTGGCGGCCGGACCATCAGAACGGACCGACCTGGGCCGAATGGTTCCGCGCCGCCGGCCTCCGCCAGGCGCCGGCACCGGCGGAACGGCTCTATTCCCTCTCCAGCGTGGCGCTCGACGCCGCGGCGGCGGGCGAAGGCGTCGCCCTCGGCCAGCATAGTTTCGTCGCCGACGACCTGGCGAGCGGGCGGCTGGTCGCCCTTTCCGATATTTCGCTGGCCCTGCCCGTGCCCTATTTCGTGGCCTGGAACGATGCCACGATCGCCAAGCCCGGGGCGCGCGACTTCCTCGATTGGTTGCTCCGGACCGCCGCCGATTTCCGATAATGACACGACATAAAAGGGTAGAATCGCCGTTGCACTATGCGGCATCGCTATCGCCGGCCATTTTATGTCTGTACAAAAACACGCATCTGCGCGAGGCTTCGGGAAATGAATTCGCCGGCCCGGTCCGGCGCCTTCCGGAGGCTCCCGACATGTCCGCCATCACCCTGAAGCCCGGTGCCGTCAGCCTGGACGAGCTGCGCCGGATCTACCGGGGCGAGAACACCGCCGTGCTCGACCGCGCCATGCGGCCGGCGATCGAGGCGGCGGCGCGCCTGGTCGCCGCGGCGGCGGACGGGCCGGCCGTCTACGGCGTGAACACCGGCTTCGGCAAGCTGGCCAGCACGCGGATCGCGCCCGCAGAGACGGCGACGCTCCAGCGCAACCTGATCCTGTCCCATTCCTCCGGCGTCGGCGCGCCCTTGCCCGACGGCATCGTCCGCCTGGTCATGGCGTTGAAGCTGACCTCCCTCGGCCGGGGTGCTTCGGGCGTGCGTTTCGAGCTGATCGAACTGCTCGAAGCCATGCTGACGCGCGGCGTGCTGCCGGTCATTCCGGGCCAGGGCTCGGTCGGGGCCAGCGGCGACCTCGCCCCCCTCGCCCATATGACCGCGGTGATGATCGGCGCGGGCGAAGCCATCTTCGAGGGCCGCCGCCTGCCCGGTGCCGCGGCGCTGGCCGCCGCCGGCCTGGCGCCTGTGGTGCTCGGGCCCAAGGAAGGCCTCGCCATGATCAACGGGACCCAGGTTTCGACCGCCATGGCGCTGGCCGGGCTGTTCGACGCCTGGGTGCTGGCCAAGACCGCCCTGGTCACCGGCGCGCTCAGCGTCGATGCCGCCATGGCGTCGATGGCGCCGTTCCGGCCGGAGATCCATGCACTGCGCGGCCATCGCGGCCAGATCGATGCCGGCGCCACGCTCTATGCCCTGGTCTCGACCTCCGGCATCTGCGTCTCCCATCAGACCGGGGACAGCCGGGTGCAGGATCCCTATTGCATGCGCTGCCAGCCCCAGGTCACCGGCGCCTGCATCGACCTGCTGCGCCAGGTCGGCGCCACGCTCCAGGTCGAAGCCAATGCGGTGACCGACAATCCCCTGGTGCTGACGGCCGACGGCTCCATCGTCTCGGGCGGGAATTTCCATGCCGAGCCGGTGGCCTTCGCCGCCGATCAGACCGCCCTCGCCATCGCCGAAGTGGGTGCGATCGCGCAGCGCCGCGTCGCCACGCTGGTCGATCCCGCGCTAAACTTCGGCCTGCCCGCCTTCCTGAGCCCCAGGCCCGGGGTCAATTCCGGCTTCATGATCGCCGAAGTGACCACCGCCGCCCTGATGTCCGAGAACAAGCAGCGCGCCGCCCCCTGCTCGGTCGACTCGACGCCGACCAGCGCCAATCAGGAAGACCATGTCTCCATGGCCGCCCATGGCGCCCGCCGGCTGATCGAGATGAACGCCAATCTTTCGGTCATCCTGGGCGTCGAGGCGCTGACCGGAGCGCAGGGGATCGAGCTTCGCGCACCCCTGCAGACTTCGGCGCCGCTGGCCGCCGTGGTCGCCGCGATCCGCGCCGTGGTGCCGAGCCTGGGCGACGACCGCTTCATGGCCCCGGACATCGAAGCCGCGGCCGCCCTGGTCCGTTCCGGCGGTTTGCTCGACGCCGCCGCGGGCGTAGCCTTCCCCTCCCTGTCCTGACTTCTGGAAAGGTCCGGTTCCGATGTCCGACGCCGCCGCCATCCGCCGCTCGCTCGATCCCTATCTGGCCGCCGGCACCGGCATGGCGCGCGCCATGCCCGGACCCTTCTATACCGACCCCGCTTTCCTCGAGGTCGAGAAGGAAGCGATCTTCCGGCGGGAATGGGTCTGCCTCGGCCATGCCGGCGAGATCGCCGATCCGGGCGACTATTTCACCACCGAACTGGTGGGCGAGCCCTTGCTCGTGGTGCGCGGGCGGGACGGCGCCGTGCGCGTCCTTTCCAACGTGTGCCGGCACCGGGGCAACATCGTCGCCCACGGCAAGGGCAACGCCCGCCTGTTCTCCTGCGCCTATCACGCCTGGGGTTACAAGGATGACGGTGCCCTGGTGGCGGCGCCGCTGATGGACAAGGTGGCGGGCTTCGACAAGGCGGATTGCGGCCTGATCCCGTTCCGGACCGAGCTGTGGCAGAATTTCGTCTTCGTCAATCTGGACGGCAAGGCGGCACCGCTCGCCCCCCGGCTCGAAGGCCTGCTGCCCCATATCGCGCCGTTCCAGCACCAGGACCGCATTTCTGTCTTCACCGCGGACGACGTCTGGGCGACCAACTGGAAATGCCTGGTCGAGAATTTCATGGAGGGCTATCACCTCTCGGCGACGCATCTGCGCACGCTGCATCCGATCACGCCGACCGCCCTCTGCCGCAAGCTGCCCGGCACAGCCGACTATACGGCCTACGAATCCCATTATTCGCCCGAGACGCCGGAACGCACGCCGTATCACCCGAAGCTGCCGGCCGAATACCGCCGCCATTCGACGCTGTTCTGCGTCTTCCCCTCCTTCGTCGTCTCCTATGCCTCGCACTTCACGCTCTATATGTGCATCCGGCCGAAGGGTGTCGGCGAAGTGGCGATCCATTGGGGTGTCGCGGGTTACGTCGACAGTGCCGAGGCGCCCGAGGTGGCGCCCTATGTCGCGCTGTGCAACGCCTTCAACGCGGAAGACAAGGAAAAGCTGGAAACCCTGATCCAGGGCCTCCGCTCCGCCACCTATGTCCCGGGTCCGCTCGGCCCCGAGGATGTCGAAGGCACGATCGCCGATTTCTATCGTTTCATGGCGGACCGGCTGGCGCGCTGACCGCGCCAGCCTTCCGTCGTCAGCCCGCCGCCTTCATGGTTTCGCGGGCATAGCGGCTCGCCGGCCGCTTCAGGCCGAGATGCTCGCGAAGCGTCGTGCCCTCATAGGCCGTGCGGTAGAGACCGCGGCGCTGCAATTCCGGCACCACCTGGGCGACGAAAGTGTCGAGCCCGTCAGGCAGGGTTGGGAAGATCATCATGAAGCCGTCGCAGGCGCCGGCCTCGAACCATTCCTGCATGGTGTCGGCGACGTCGATCGCCGTGCCCAGGACGCGCTTGTTACCCCGCTCGTAACGCTGCCAGAGTTGCCGCAGGGTCAGCTTCTGGTTCTTGATCATGTCGACGATCTGCTCGAAATAGCGGGTATGCAGATTGGCCGATTTTGGAATGCGGTCGAGCGGGATCGGCTGATCGGGATCGAGATCCGAGACATCGGCTTCGAGGTCGGAGGAGACGCGCACCTTGCCAACCAGCGGATGGATCAGTTCCTGGAGCTGGCGGTATTTGTCCTCAGCCTCCCACTTGCTCTCGCCGATCGTCGGGGTGAAGCCGGCGAGCACGCGGAGGTCGGCCGGGGTGCGGCCGAATTTGGCCGTGCGGCCCTTCACGTCGTCGTAATAGGCCTTGGCGTCGGCCAGTTCGTCGTCCGAATTGAACACCACTTCCGCCGTCTCGGCCGCCAGTTCCTTGCCGGCGTTGGAGGCGCCGGCCTGGATGATCACCGGCTGGCCCTGCGGGCAGCGGGCGATGTTCAGGGCCGAATGCATCTTGAAGAATTCGCCCTGGTGGTCGAGCACGTGGAACTTGGCGGGATCGAAATAGACGCCCTTCTCGCGGTCGTAGACGATCGCATCGTCGTCATAGGTATCCCACAGCGCCTTCACGACCTCGACGAATTCCTTGGCCCGGGCATAGCGCTTGGCATGGGGCGGCAGCTTGTCCTCGCCGAAGTTGCGGGCGGCGTAATTATTGCCCGAGGTGACGACATTCCAGGCCCCGCGCCCGTGGCTGATGTGATCGAGCGAGGCATAGAGACGGGCGATGTTATAAGGCTCGTAGAAGCTGGTCGAAGCGGTGCCGCCGAGGCCGATCCGGCTGGTCACGCCCGCGAGCGCGGTCAGCAGGGTGATCGGCTCGAAACAGTTCATATAGGGGGTGTAACGGCTCCAGGCCTCGAGATTGTCGGTCCGCGCGGCCGGCGTATCGGCGACGAAGAAGAGGTCGAACAAGCCCTTCTCGGCGAGCCGCGCCATGTCGGCATAATAGGAGACGTCGTTCGAGCAGTCGGTCGGCCCGCCCGCCGCGATCCAGCTCGCGGGATGCAGGCCGTTACCCTGCGCCAGGAGTGCCAGCGCCATCCGCTTGCGCGCAGTCATCGCTTGTGTTCCTTCCAAGGTTACATCGAAGAGCAAGAAAAAAGGGAGGAGCGATCGCCGCCCCTCCCCCCGGTATGTCGCGAGGCCGCCGGCCGGCGCCTCAGGCGAACCACCAGCGTTCCGCGAAGCGGCCGCCGTCCATCGAGAAATCGGAGGCGAGTTCGCCGTGCTCCACCTTGGTCGAGGTCGCGTCGACGAAATTGGCCACCACCGGCGCGATCTGGCCGCCCGTCTCGGCGATCAGGGTCTGCATGTCGTAGTAGAGCTGGCGGCGCTTGGCGACGTCGAACTCGGTCCGGGCCGCGACCAGCATCTGGTCGAGCTTCGGATCGGACATATGGGTCTCGTTCCAGCCGGCGGCGATGCCGTCGGTTGAATAGGCAAGCGAGATCATCGCGTCTTCGTTGGCACGGCCCGACCAGCGCGCGGCGCAGAACGGCTTCTTGAACCAGATGTCGTTCCAATAGCCGTCTTCCGGCGTCTTGGTCACCTTGATGTCGATGCCGGCCTTGGCGGCCTGCTCGCGGAACAGGACGGCGGCGTCGGTCGCCCCTGCGAACGGCGTCTCGGAGACGAAAAGCTCGACCGAGAGTTTGTCGTGGCCGGCCTTCTTCAGGTGGAACTTGGCCTTGTCCGGATCATAGGCCTTGGGCTTCAGGTCCGGATTGTAGAACTGGTAGGAGGGCGTGATCGGCTGGTCGTTGCCGATCGAGGCGAAGCCGCCGGCGATCACCTTCACCATCTCCTCGCGGTTGACGGCATATTTCATCGCCGTGCGCACGTCGATATTGGTGAAGGGATCGGCGTCCATCAGCATCGGGAAGGTATAGTGCGACTTGCCGGCGACCGAGAGCAGCTTCACCTTCTCGTTCCGCTTCAGCAGGTTGGCCGTCTTGAGATCGACGAAGTTACAGGCGTCGATCGAGCCGGAGACCAGTGCCGCGGTACGCGCCGCGGCATCCTTGATGCAGATCATCTCGACCGAGTCGAAATGGGCGCGGTCGGCCTTCCAGTAGTTGGGATTGCGCTTGACGACCGACTTCACGCCGGGCTCGAAGCTCTCGAGGATATAGCCGCCGGTGCCGATGCCCTTGGCGAAATCGGTGTCGTCCTTGGCGATCATGCCCAGGGTTTCGAGCGTCATCAGGTCGGGGAAGCCGACGTTGCCATCCTTCAGGGTGATGGTCAGCTCGTATTTGCCGGTCGCCTTCACGTCGGTGACCGGCTTCAGGATCGGCGCCGCCGAGGAGGTGGTGCCCTCGACCCGGTGGCGGTTCAGTGAATAGACCGCGTCTTCGGCGTCGAATTCCTTACCGTTGTGGAACAGGACGCCCTGGCGCAGCTTGAAGGTCCAGGTCTTGGCGTCGGCCGAACCTTCCCAGCTCTCGGCCAGTTCCGGCACCAGGACGCCGCCCGGACCGAATTCGATCAGGTTGTTGCGGAGCTGGCGGAACAGGAAGAGCTGGAAATAGGTCTGGTAGAGGGCGGGATCGAGCGAATCCGTGGCCGCGAAATCGCCCACGCCGACCTTCAGGGTGCCGCCCTTCTTCGACGTCGCCGCAAGGACGCGGCGCGGCGTCAGCCCGACCAGCCCGGCCGCAGCCGCCGAACCGATGAGAAATTCGCGACGCCCTATGCCATTGGAAAACGCCATCTCGGCCTCCTCGTCGTGCCATCCCGGCCCCGGCCCCCGCGGGGCTGCCATCCGGATCGGCCGAAATCGTCCCACATCCCGACGATTTGTAAAGACATAAAGGAGGAAAATTGATCAGCCCTTCGGCAATCCCGACGAGAACTTCGAGGCGCTGCCGAAAATTCAGGCAGAAAGCCGCAGAAACCGGCGCGAGGCAAAGCCCGTCCGGTGCGCACGCCAGCAACCGACGCAACACTAATGTTCAGACATGAGTGAAGAACGCCTAGAAAGGCGCGTCCCGGGCGACCCGCTCCAGCGTCACCGCCGCCAGCATGCCATTGCCGGCGAGGCTTAGCCACCCCCCGCCGCCTTCGGGCGCCAACAGGGCATCGCGCGGGCCGAGGGGCAGGCCCTCCACCGAGACGGCGCCGTCGAGCCCCACCAGGACCAGCGTGCCCCGCCGCTCTACTCTCGCGGTCCCGCCGACAGAGACGATGTCGACCGTGGCCCAACAGCGCCCGCGCCGGGTCATGACGTTGAGATCGTCGATCGGCCCGCCGTGGAGCCGCGCCTCGACCGCCCAATCGCCCGGGAAGGCGGCCTTGGCATAGGCGTGGTCGAGTACGAAACGCCTCTGCTCCGCCTCCAGGGTGACGCCCGGCCCGGCCATCAAGGTCAGGATGCGGTCGAAGCCGGGCAAGGCCGAGAAGGGTCCGTCCGCCTCCACCCGCGCCATGCTGATGCGCCAGTCGAAATCGCGAGCCCCGATACTGGCGCCGGGCGGGAAGATCGCCACTTCCGCCGTGGTGCCGCCGCCATTCGCCCAGGGCATGGACCTATGGCCGGCGGCGGGCAGAAGGAGGAGATCGCCCGCCACCGCCTTGACCTCAGTTGCCCAGGATGCCGGGCAGGCGCAGGCCCTTTTCGCGGGCGCAGTCGAGGGCGATGCCATAGCCGGCGTCGGCATGGCGCATCACGCCGGTGGCCGGATCGTTCCACAGCACGCGGGCGATCCTGGCATCCGCCTCGGCCGTGCCGTCGCAGCAGATGACCATGCCGGAATGCTGGCTGAAGCCCATGCCGACGCCGCCGCCGTGATGGAGCGAGACCCAGGTCGCGCCCGAGGCGCAATTGAGCAGCGCATTCAGCAGCGGCCAGTCGGAAACGGCGTCGGAGCCGTCCTTCATCGCCTCGGTCTCGCGGTTGGGCGAGGCGACCGAGCCCGAATCGAGATGGTCGCGGCCGATCACCACCGGCGCCTTCAGCTCACCCTTCCGCACCATCTCGTTGAAGGCGAGGCCGAGGCGATGGCGATCGCCGAGGCCGACCCAGCAGATCCGCGCCGGCAGGCCCTGGAAGGCGATCCGCTCTTTGGCCATATCGAGCCAATTGTGCAGATGGGCATTGTCGGGCAGGAGTTCCTTGACCTTCTGGTCGGTCTTGTAGATGTCCTCCGGATCGCCGGACAGGGCGGCCCAGCGGAACGGCCCGATGCCGCGGCAGAACAGCGGGCGGATGTAGGCCGGCACGAAGCCCGGGAAATCGAAGGCATCCTTCAGGCCCTCGTCGAAGGCGCGCTGGCGGATGTTGTTGCCGTAGTCGAGGGCGGGGATGCCCATGCGCCAGAAATCCAGCATGGCCTGGACGTGGATCTTCATCGAGGCCTTGGCCGCCGCCTCGACGCGCTTCGGATCGCTCTCCCGCGCCGCCTTCCATTCGGCCATGGTCCAGCCGATCGGCAGATAGCCGTTGATCGGGTCGTGGGCCGAGGTCTGGTCGGTCACGATGTCGGGCCGGATGCCGCGGCGGACCATTTCGGGGAAGACTTCGGCGGCATTGCCGAGCAGGCCGACCGAGATCGCCTTGCCCTCGGCATGGGCCTTTTCGACGATCGCCATCGCCTCGTCGATCGTTTCCGCCTTCACGTCGACATAGCGGGTGCGCAGGCGGAAATCGATATGGTCGGGATCGCATTCGACCGCGATGCAGGAAGCGCCCGCCATGGTCGCCGCCAGCGGCTGCGCCCCGCCCATGCCGCCGAGGCCGCCGGTCAGGATCCATTTGCCCTTGAGGCTGCCGCCGTAATGCTTGCGGCCGGCCTCGACGAAGGTTTCATAGGTACCCTGCACGATGCCTTGGGTGCCGATGTAGATCCAGGACCCGGCGGTCATCTGGCCGTACATCATCAGGCCCTTGCGGTCCAATTCGTTGAAATGGTCCCAGTTGGCCCAATGGGGCACCAGGTTCGAATTGGCGATCAGCACGCGCGGCGCATCGGCATGGGTCCGGAACACGCCGACCGGCTTGCCGGATTGGACCAGCAGCGTCTCGTCCGCTTCGAGCGACTTCAGGGTGGCGACGATACGGTCGAAATCTTCCCAGGTCCGCGCCGCCCGGCCGATGCCGCCATAGACCACCAGTTCGTTCGGGTTCTCCGCCACCTCGGCATCGAGGTTGTTCATCAACATGCGGAGCGGCGCTTCGGTCGCCCAGGATTTGGCGTTCAGCTCGGTGCCGCGGGGCGCCCGCACCTGGCGCGTGTTGTGGCGGGGGTTGCTCATGAGATCGCTCCTCGGGGATCAGGTGTTCTGGCGGGCGATCGCCTCGATCGCCTGCAGCATGTCGCGGAGATGGGGGCGCAGGCGCGCAGCCTTGGCTTCGTCGAAAGCCCAGGGTGCCGCCTCGTCGGCGAGATAGGCGCGCTGGGCCAGTTCCATCTGGATCGCCTGCACGCCGGTTTCCGGCCGGCCGTAATGCCGGGTGGTCCAGCCGCCACGGAAACGGCCGTTCACCACGTGATCGAAACCCTCGGCCCGCCCGGCGATACCGGCGACGGCGGAAAGGATCGCGTCCGAACAGGTGGCACCGGCATTATTGCCGATGTTGAAGACCGGCAAGCGGCCCTCGAACAGGAAGGGAATGTCCGATCGGATCGAATGGCAGTCGTAGACCACCACGACCGGGTGCAACGCGCGGAGACGGGCCACTTCCGCCGCCAGGGCGGCGTGATAGGGCGCGTGGAAGGC
>JAYSCC010000025.1:0-14677 GCA_041915065.1 Zavarzinia sp. | reverse complement strand
CAGAGGAAGGGCGTCTCGATCTGGAAGCTCTCGCCGGTCGCGAGGTTGGAGACGTCGAGGGTCCAGCGGTTCCGCTCGCTCGACCAGGAAGCCTTGGTGATCTTGTGGCGATAGCGGATGTGCTGATCGATGCCGTTCTCTTCGATCACCTCGCCCATATATTTCAGGATCTCTTCCGCGGTCGCGATCGGTGCCCCTTTCCAGGGCTTGAAGCGATAGCCGAAGGTGAAGAGATCGCTGTCCGAGCGGATGCCGGGATAGCGGTGGGTGAGCCAAGTGCCGCCGAAACTCTCCAGCGTGTCCAGGATCACATAGCGGGTACCGGGACGTTGGGTCTGCAGGTGATAGGCGCCGCCCACCCCCGAAATGCCCGCGCCCACGATCACCACGTCGAATTGTTCAGCCGGCGCGGTCTCCGTCTCGACCACGCGCGCCTGTGCTGCCGTCGCCATATCCTGGCCCTCCCGAATGTCTCCTCGTGGCGCCTAAAAGTTGACGCCTGCGTCATTTTTGAACGAGGTTCGAGCGGCCAACACTGATCTGGATCAATTCACGGCGTCGGCGATCCCGGTTTCGGTGCCTTCCGGCACGTCGCGCCAGACCTTGTCGTCGAGCGGGGCGATGGTCGGCGCCCGGCCCAGGGCGTAGGACTGTTCGCGCACGATCAGGCGGTAAGCCTTGTCGAGGTCGAGGGCGCGGCGGGGCGACGGATCGGTGAGCGGGCCGAGCCGAGTGGCGAGGCCGGCGAGCGCCGCCGGATCGGCCACGCCGCCGGGGAAGAAGCGGGCCAGCGCCTCCTCGTTGGCACGGAATTCGTCGGCGCCGTGGTTCCTGGCGAGATAGGTCGCATATTCGCCGCCACCGTCCGGCCGCGGCGGGTCCGGCTGGTCGCCCAGGGCATAGGCGGCGCTCCAATGGAACCAACCGCCGGCCGGTGCGTCCAGCTTGCGGGAATAGGAGAAGATGGTGTCCGCCGTGCGCCCGACGCCAGCGTGACAGCCGGCACAGGCCAGGCTCTCCTCATAGGTCTGGGGCCGCAGGAAGCCGGCCGCATCCTCGATGAAGCCTTGGTAGCGCCAGCCGGTGCCCGTGGCGATGCCGGATTCGACGTCGCCTGCGAAATGTTCCGGCTCTTCCGGATTGTCGTGCTCTTCCCGGAGGTCGTTCATCGCCTGGTCGAGCAGGGAATGATAGGTCCGCCAGCCGAGCTTGCGGGCATAGCGGAGTTCCTTGACCCGGGCCGCGGCGCCGACCCGGCCTGCCGAGTCGACATCGAGATAACGGAGACTGTGGACGAATTCCGCGCCTTCGGGGAACAGGCCGGCGGCCAGATGGACTTCACCCGTGGCGAGCTGGTCCTTGGCCTTGCCGACATAGGACATGGTGACGCCGTTCCGCGGGTCGAAGGCGAAGGCGATCCGGGTTGCGCTGCCGAGCTTGCCGTCGCGGTCGAGGTCGCCCCCGAGGGCCGCCTCGTCGACCGGTGCAATGGCGACGTCGGCCCGTTTCACCAGGGCTTCGACGATGGCGAGATTGACGGCATAGACGGTCCAATCCGCCGTGCCGTCGGCCCGTTGCCGGAAGGCTTCGGGCAGGCGGATGAAGACGTCGTCGGCCGAGCCGTTGGCGGGCAGGAAGGCGCCGGGCAGCGGCAGGTAGCCATAGGCGCGCCAGCCATCCCGCGTGCCGTCCGGCAGGCGGTCGTAACCTTCGGCGTCGACGTCGAAATAAATGTCGGGGACATAGCCGGACCAGGTACCGTCACCATTGATGTCCCAGCCCGCGGGCGGGTGGGACAGGCGCGCGGCCAGTTCCGGCCGGCCCTTGGAATCATGGTAATTGTCGGCCCGGACATAGGCCAGGATCTCGTCGTCCGGCACGGCGGCGACCGCCTTGCGACGGTCGACGAAGAGATTGGACCAGGCGTTGCGCAACGCCGGCTCCGGAAAGTCGTAGGCGGTTTGCAGGGTGCCGTCGTCGGCGTAATTGGGCGCCGCCGAGGACAAGTGGCAGACGTAACAGGGATTGTGGACCTGTCCATCCGTCCTGGTCTTCGTGTAGCACTGAGGCGGGATGAAGGCGAAGGGATTGGCGGCAATGCGCGAGCGCAGGTCCTGCGCCTCGCCCGGCGGCGTGGCCGCGATGCCGACGGCGGCCGCGATCATCGCGGCCGCCGCGGCGGATGCGGCGTAGGGCAGCCGCCGCATCGTCTCAGTCCAGCTTCGGGAAGGGACCGATGTAGCCGAGATAGGCCTTGGCATCGGCCGGCTGGCGGAGCTGGTTCTCGTCCGACTCGCCGTAAGGGTGCTGCACCACGCTCATCAGATAGCCGTGGCCACCGACGTTCGGATAGACGTAGACCGAGGTGGTTTCCGAACCGTAGGGCGTCGTCTCGATGCGGGTCAGCTTCTTCGTGGCGAGGTCGAGCGACCACACCGCGTCGTTCTGGTGCCCGGTCTCGGTGTCTTCGCCGATGATCAGGGTGTTACGCCCCGGGACATAGGAGATGTTGTCCGGATTGGCGAGACCGTCCATGTCGCAGGTGTTGCCGGCATAGGGGCTGTCGTCGCCGTATTTCGCGGGCTTGCCGACGACCAGGCCCTTCATGTCGGTGGCCACGAACTTGTCGTCGAGGCTCAGCTCGTAGACGCCGCCGCACAGGTTGTAAGGCACCTTGATGTGATTGGCCGACGGCACGTCGAAGGCGGTGCTGGGCTTGCCGTTCTTCATGCTGTCTTCCATGCCGCGGCTGATCTCGGAGATCGCGACATAGAGCTTGTGGTGGTCGGCGTCGTAGGTGAGGCCCTCTTCCTTGCGGATTTCGGTGGTCGCACCCTTGATCGCGGCGAAGCGGCGGGTTTCGAGACGGGAAGCGGCCAGTTCCATGCCGGGCTTCAGCTTCAGGCATTCCTCGACCGCGTTGGCGGCAGACGCCGTGAATCCCTCGGGGCAGGTGCCTTCCTTCGAGATGTCGGCACGCTCGAAGATATCCGAGAATTTCAGGCCCTTGTCGATCAGGGCCTTCACGTCGGCCGAGGTCGCATGGCCGAGATCGACCCAGGAGAGCTTGGCAGCGCCGCCGTTCTCGGCGCTGGTCTGGTGCCACTGCATGGCATAGAGGGTGCCGGCGTCGAGCTTGCCCGCCTCGTCGGCGACAAAACGGAACAGGCCGACATTGGCGCCGTCGTCGGTCATATAGACCGTCTTCTTGTCCGGCATGACATAGCCGAGTTCGTGCGAGATGCGGCCCATGGCATAATGCTTCACGCCCGTTCCCTTGCCGTCGTCGCCAACCGAGATTTCGGTGATGTAACCATAGCGGTACGGATTGAACACGGCGCGGAAGCCGTCCATGGTCGGGTTCTTCGCCGGGTCCATGGCGTCATAGCCGAAGTAGAGCGCCATCGGCTTCGGATAGGCGTCGAGCTTGGTGATGTCGGTCGTGGTCTCGATCACTTGGGCATCCGGCTCGTATTCCTCGGAGCCGAGGTGGGTGCCCCAGGGCGTGACCGAGCCGGCGCATGGAACCCAGAGGCCGCCATCGGCCGCGAAGGAAACCGGCGAGGTTTCGACCGCCTTGAGCTGGCCGTCCGGCCCGTCGGCCGCCAGTTCGGTGACATAGACCGCGGCCGGCCGGGTCTCGAAATGGGAGACGACATAGGTCTTGCCGCCGCGGGTCAGCAGCGAGGAGAAGTCGATGTCGTTCGAGATCATCGGGGCGCCGTCGGCGCCGAGGATCGGCTTGCCGGCCTGGTCCAGGACCTGGCCGAAAGTGCCGCTGCCGATCTTGTCGCCCGAGCGCACCAGGGTGGTGAAGCCGATCGGATATTTCTTGCCGTCGACCGTGACCTCGGCGGTGGCGCGGACCTCGCGCTTCTCCTTGTCCGTGGTCGGGGCGGTCACGGGATCGAAGGACAGGGGATCGGCGGCGAAGGCGTGGCCGGCGGAAAGGGCGACGGCAGCCGTCGTGGCGAGCAGCACGAGTCGGGTCATGGCGGGGCTTCCTTGGCAATCGGGCGGCGGTTGCGGGGGCCGACGGTGCGGCCGCGCGATCACCTTATAGGATCGCTCGGAAACAGATTTGTGACGTCGTGATCCGCCGCACTTTCGGCGAGCGCCATGGCCAACCCGCAATATTGATGTTTCAAACATCAATAATCACAGTTGAAATCCGATTGCGGCGGGTCTAGGAATCAGCGATCAGGACTCGCGAGGGGTCATGATCACTGCTACCCAATTGCGTGCCGCACGCGCCCTGCTCGACATCGACCAGAAGGATCTGGCCGCGCTGGCGGGGCTTTCCCTGCCCACCATCCAGCGCATGGAGGCGAGCAACGGGGTCGTGCGCGGCAATGTCGATTCCCTGGTCAAGCTGATCGATGCCCTGACCGCGGCCGGCGTCGAGCTGATCGGCGACGAGGCACCGAGTGCCGGCGGCGGGCGCGGCGTCCGCCTGCGCAGCACCGCCCGCGCGGCCGAGAACGCAGGGGGCCGGCCATGACCCCGGCACCGGTGATCCTGGCGCTCTGGGCGGTCGGGGGCTTCCTCGCCCTCGCCCTGCTCGCCGTCGCCCTGCGCGGCCGAGAGGCGGCCACCCGGATCGTCTATGGCGGTACCCTGGCGCTTTCCCTGGCGGCGACCGCTGTGGCCGGCCTGGCCCTGGCCGGCGCACCCAGCGCCGCCGTGCTGCCGGTCGGCCTGCCCTGGATCGGGGCGCATTTCCGGGTCGATGCGCTCTCCGCCTTCTTCCTTCTGGTGATCGATCTCGGCGGGGCCGCCGCCTCGCTCTATGCCCTCGGCTATGGGCGGCACGAGCACGAGCCGGGCCGCGTGCTGCCCTTCTTTCCCGCCTTCCTCGCCGGCATGAACCTGGTCCTGATGGCGGACGACGCCTTCGCCTTCCTGGTCGCCTGGGAATTCATGTCGCTGTCGTCCTGGGCGCTGGTGATGGCGCATCATGCCGATCCGGGCAATGCCAGGGCGGGTTACATCTATATCCTGATGGCGAGTTTCGGCACTTTCGCCCTGCTGCTCGCCTTCGGCCTGCTGGCCGGGCCCGAGGGCCATTATGATTTCGCGACGATCCGGGCGACGGCCCCGGGGCCGGTGCTGGCCGGCGCCGTGCTCGGCCTCGCCCTGCTCGGGACGGGATCGAAGGCCGGCCTGGTGCCGCTCCATGTCTGGCTGCCGCTCGCCCATCCCGCCGCTCCTTCTCATGTCTCCGCCCTGATGAGCGGGGTGATGACCAAGGTCGCGATCTATGGCTTCGTCCGCATCAGCTTCGACCTGCTCGGTCCCAGCATCTGGTGGTGGGGCGTGCCGGTGCTGGCGATCGGCGGCATCACGGCGACCATCGGCGTGCTCTATGCCCTGATGCAGGACGATTTGAAGCGCATCCTGGCCTATTCGACGATCGAGAATATCGGCATCGTCTTCATCGCTCTCGGCCTGGCGCTCGCCTTCCGGGCCAACGGCTTAGCCGGGCCGGCGGCGCTGGCCCTGACCGCCGCCCTGTTCCACGTCTTCAACCACGCCCAGTTCAAGAGCCTGCTGTTCTTCGGCGCCGGTGCTGTGCTGACCGCGACGGGCGAGCGCCAGCTCGAGAAGCTGGGCGGGCTGATCCACCGCATGCCGAAGACGGCCGTCGTCTTCCTGGTCGCCTGCGGGGCGATTTCGGCGCTGCCGCCGCTCAACGGCTTCGCTTCGGAATGGATGGCGTTCCAGGCCATTCTGCTGAGCCCGGAACTGCCGCAATGGGGCCTGAAGCTCGCGGTGCCGGCGGCCGGCACCCTGCTGGCGCTGGCCGCGGCGCTGGCGGCCGCCTGTTTCGTCCGAGTCTTCGGCGTCGCCTTCCTGGGCCGGCCGCGCAGTGCCGCAGCGGCCGAGGCGCGGGAGGTCGACGGTTTCTCCGTCTTCGCCATGGCCGCCCTCGCCCTGCTCTGCCTCGCCGCCGGCATCCTGCCCGGGCTCGCCATCGACGGCCTCGGCCCGGTGATGGAGCAACTGGTGGGCGCCCGCATGCCGCGCCAGATCGATCAGAGCTGGCTCACCATCGTGCCCGTGATGGAGAGCCGGAGTTCCTACAACGGCCTCCTGGTCTTCGGCTTCATCGTCGCTTCCGCCTCGATCGCGGCCTTCGTCATCCACCGCCTGGCCTCGCGCACGATCCGCCGGGCGCCGCCCTGGGACTGCGGCTTCCCGAATGCCGACCCGGCGACCCAATATACCGCGGCGAGCTTCGCCCAGCCGATCCGCCGCGTCTTCGGCACCAGCCTGTTCAAGGCGCGGGAGACGGTGGACATGCCGGCCCCGGGCGAGATGCGCCCCGCCCGCCATACGCTGGCCTGGCGCGATTTCGCCTGGGAGCTGATCTATGCCCCGATCGGGCGCACCATCGGCGGCATCGCCGATCGGGCCAACCTCCTGCAATTCCTCACCATCCGCAGCTACCTCAGCCTGGTTTTCGTGGCGCTGATCTCGCTGCTGCTCCTGCTGGCGATATGGTCATGACCCTCGGCGACCTGATCACCCAGGGCACCCAGATGGCCCTGGTCCTCGCCCTGGCGCCGATGCTCACCGGCTTCGTGCGCAAGGTGAAGGCGCGCCTCTTGCGCCGGCGCGGCCCCTCGCTGATCCAGCCCTACCGCGACTTGCTGCGTCTCATGAAGAAGGAAGCGGTGCTGGCCGAGAATGCCTCCTGGCTGTTCCGCGTCTGCCCCTACCTGATCTTCGCCGCGACCTGGGTCGCCGCCGCCCTGGTGCCGACCTTCGCGACCGGCCTCACCTTCTCCTGGACCGCGGACCTGATCGCCATCATCGCCCTGCTCGGCAGTGCGCGTTTCTTCCTCACCCTGGCCGGCATGGATGTGGGCACGTCGTTCGGCGGCCTCGGCTCCAGCCGCGAGGTGATGATCGCGTCGCTGGCCGAACCGGCGACCATCATGATCGTCTTCACCCTGGCCCTGGTGGTCGGCTCGACCCAGCTCTCGACCATGGCCAATGCCCTGCTGTCGCCCGCGGTCGGGCTGCGCGTCTCCCTCGGGCTCGCGCTGATCGCCCTGGTGCTGGTCGCCATCGCCGAGAATTCGCGAATCCCGGTCGACAATCCGGCCACCCACCTGGAACTCACCATGGTGCATGAGGCGATGGTGCTGGAATATTCCGGCCGCCATCTCGCCGTGATCGAACTCGCGGGCCAGCTCAAGCTCCTGCTCTATATCTCGCTGATCGCCTGCATCTTCACGCCCTGGGGTCTGGCGCCGACCGGCGCCGGGCTCGAGGAGAAGCTGGTGGGGGCCGGGCTCTACGTCGGCAAACTCGCGGTCGGCGGCCTGCTGCTCGGCGTGTTCGAGACTTCGATCGCCAAGATGCGGGTGTTCCGGGTGCCGGAATTCCTCGGCGTCGCCTTGATGCTGGGCCTGCTCGGCACGCTTCTCCTCTTCGTTTCGAGGAGCATCTGATGGGCCATCTTCTCTTCGACATCGCCCATCTGCTCGCCGGCGGGCTCGTGCTGCTCAGCCTCGTCCTGCTCTATCAGGACCGGCTGACCTCGCTGCTCAACGTCTTCGCGCTCCATGCCGTGGTGCTGGCCGCCTCGGTTTCCTGGCAGGCCTATGCCCAGGCGGCCCCCCATCTCTATGTCACGGCGGCGATCGCGCTTTTGTTCAAGGCGATCATCATTCCGGTCGCCCTGCACCGCATGATCACCCGCCTCGGCATCCACCGCGAGATCGAGACCGCGGTCAGCGTCGGGCCGACCATGCTGGCCGGCATCGCCCTGGTCGCCCTGTCCATGGTGGTGATGCTGCGGGTGACGCCGGGGGCCGATCCGCTGGCCCGGGAAGACCTCGCCTTCGCCCTCTCGGTCGTGCTGCTCGGCTTCCTCATGATGGTGACACGGCGGAACGCGGTCAGCCAGGTGGTGGGCTTCATGTCGCTCGAAAACGGGCTGATCCTGGCCGCCACCGGGGCCAAGGGCATGCCCCTCGTGGTCGAGATTTCGGTCGCCTTCTCGGTCCTGATCGCCTTCATCGTGATCGGCATCTTCCTGTTCCGCATCCGCGAGCGCTTCGACACCGTCGACGTCAACGCCCTCGACCGTTTCCGGGGGGAACAGCGATGACCCTGTTCGGCCTCGGCGCCGTCACGCTCGTTCTGACCATTCCCGCGGTCACGGCCGTCGTCCTGTTCCTGCTGCCGTCGTGGCGGATCTCGTCGCGGCTCAACGTCGCCTCCGCCCTGCTCACCTTCGCTTCGGCACTGTCGCTGCTCTGGCAGCGGCCGGCACCGGAAGCCTATATCCTGGTCGACGAGCTGAACGTCGTCTTCGTCGTGCTGAACACTTTCGTCGGCTTCACCACGAGCGCCTTCAGCGCGAGCTATATCGCCCACGAGGTGGAGACGGGGCGGCTGAACAGCCTGCACCTCCGCTTCTATCACGCCATGTACCAGGTCCTGCTCTTCGCCATGAACCTGGCCCTGCTCGCCAACAACATCGGCCTGATGTGGGTGGCGATCGAGATGGCGACGCTGACCACCGTGCTCATGGTCGGGCTCTACCGCACCCATGCGGCGATCGAGGCGGCGTGGAAATATTTCATGCTGGGCAGCGTCGGCATCGCGCTCGCCCTGTTCGGGACGATCCTGGTCTATATGGCGGCAAGGCCCGTCGTGGGCGAAGGGCTGGACGGCATGATCTGGACCTCGCTGATGGCGCGGGTCTCGGAATTCGATCCGGCGCTGCTCAATGTCGCCTTCGTCTTCCTGCTGCTCGGCTATGGCACCAAGGTCGGTCTCGCGCCGCTGCACGCCTGGCTGCCCGATGCCCATGCCGAGGGGCCGACGCCGATCTCCGCCGTGCTCTCGGGCCTGCTGCTCAATGTGGCGCTCTATGCCGTGCTGCGCTTCAAGCTGCTGCTGGCCGCCAATACGGGCGCGATCGCGGCGGGGCCGCTCCTGGTCCTCATGGGTCTCGCCTCCCTCCTGCTGGCGGGCTTCATGCTCTACCGGCGGCGGGACATCAAGCGTCTCTTCGCCTATTCCTCGATCGAGCATATGGGGATCATCGCCTTCGCCTTCGGCGTCGGCGGGCCGCTCGCCAATTTCGCCGGCCTCCTGCACATGACCATGCACAGCCTGACCAAATCGGCGATCTTCTTCGCTGTCGGCCATGTCGTGCAGGCCAAGGGCACCCAGAAACTGGCTGACATCAGGGGCCTGACCGCCAGCCATCCGGCCCTCGGCTGGTCGCTCGTGCTCGGCGTCGTGGCGATCGCGGGGATGCCGCCGCTCGGCATCTTCATGAGCGAATTCCTGGTCGTCAGCTCGACCTTCGCCACCCAGCCGCTGCTCGCCCTGCCCCTGGTCGCCGGCCTGCTGATCGCCTTCGGCGCCCTGATGATGCGCCTCCACGGCATCGCCTTCGGCCCGCCGAGTGAGAATAATGCGCCGGTGAAGGCCTCCTACCTGCCGATGCTGGCTCATCTGGCGCTGGTGCTGACCGCCGGCCTCTATCTGCCGCCGCCGCTGGTCGAATGGTTCCAGCATGTCGCGCATATGCTGGGCTAGGGGGATGCCATGTCGACCCTGAGCCAAGCCCTGTTCTCCGCCCGCCCGACCGGCGACCAGCGCCTCTGGCCGCGCCTGGCCGTCGATGCCCCGGCCTGGCAGGCCCTCGCCGCCGGCCTGGGCGAGGGACGCGGCCGTTTCCTCGGCCTCTGGGGCGAGGCGGCCGCGGTCCATCTCGCCCTGCTGCCCGAAGCCTCGGCCGAGCCCTTGGTGGTCACGCTGGACTGCCCGGAAGGCGCCTATCCCTCCGTCGCCCATCACCATCCGCCGGCCAGCCGGCTGGAGCGCACGATCTTCGACCTGACCGGCCTCACCGCCTCGGCCTCGCCCGACCGGCGGCCCTGGCTCGACCACGGCCGCTGGGGCCTGCGCCATCCGCTCGGCGCCCATCCCGACCCGGCGGAGAGCCTGCCGCCCTACGCCTTCCTGCCGGCCGAGGGACGCGCCCTGCACCAGATCCCGGTCGGCCCCGTGCATGCCGGCATCATCGAGCCCGGCCATTTCCGCTTCACCGCCGCGGGCGAGACCGTAGTCCGGCTCGAGGAACGGCTCGGTTACGTGCACAAGGGGATCGAGACCCTGATGGCCGGCAAGACCCCGGCCGAAGCGGCGAAGCTGGCCGCCCGTACCTCGGGCGACAGCACGGTCGCCTATTCCTGGGCCTTCGCCCGCGCGACCGAGGCCGCCCTCGGCGTCGCGGTGCCGGAACGCGCCTTGTTGCTGCGTGCCCTGATGGCAGAACTGGAACGCCTGGCGAACCACTTCGGCGATATCGGCGGTGTCTGCAATGATGCCGCCTTCGCCCTCATGCTGGCCCATTGCGGTGTGCTGCGCGAACGGGTGCTGCGCGCCGCCGCCGCCTGCTTCGGCCACCGCCTGATGATGGACGCGGTGGTGCCGGGCGGCGTCGCGCTCGCCGACAGCCCGCTCGACCTCTCGCCCGTGCGCGCCCTGATCGACCATGCGGCCAAGACCTTCCCGCCCCTGGTCAAGCTCTACGACGAGACCGCCTCCTTGCAGGACCGGACGGTAAAGACCGGCATCGTCAAGCCGGCGCTGGCCCGCCTCTACCACCCTGGCGGTTATGTCGGCCGTGCCTCGGGGCTTTCCTTCGATACGAGGCGCGAGATTCCCTATGCGCCCTATGACCGGCTGAAGTTCGAGGTGCCGGTGCTGACCCAAGGCGACGTCAACGCCCGGGTCTGGATCCGCATCCGCGAGGTGGAACAGAGCCTGTCGCTGCTCGGCCAGATCCTGGCCGCCCTGCCGCCCGGCGGGCCGCTCCAGGTCGAGCTGCCCACGGTGGCCGAGCCGCGCGAGGGTCTGGCCCTGGTCGAGGGTTTCCGGGGCGATGTCCTGGTCTGGCTCCGCCTGGACGATCAAGGCAAGGTGGCGCGCTGCCACCTGCGCGATCCCTCCTGGTTCCAGTGGCCGCTGCTCGAAGCGGCGATCGAAGGCAACATCGTGGCCGACTTCCCCCTGTGCAACAAATCCTTCAACTGCTCCTATTCGGGGCAGGACCTCTAGGGGGCGGGCGATGCGGCGGCTCCTGTTCGACACATTGACCAAGCCGGCGCTGACCGAGGCGCCGCCGGCCGCCGATGCCGCCGCCCTGGCCGAACTGGCTGCCAGGGTCGACCAGGCGGCACGCGCCCGCCTCGGCCGTAGCCTGTCGATCCGCGAGGTCGACGCCGGCTCCTGCAACGGCTGCGAACTCGAAATCCACGCCCTCTCCAACGCCTTCTACGATGTCGAGCGGTTCGGCCTTCGCTTCGTCGCCTCGCCCCGCCATGCCGACGTGCTGCTGGTGACCGGCCCGGTCACCCACAATATGGCCGAAGCCCTGAAGCGCACCTATGACGCCACGCCGGCGCCCAAATGGGTGGTCGCCGCCGGCACCTGCGCCCTCGACGGCGGCGTCTTCGCCGGCTCCTATGCCGTGGCCGGCGGGGTTTCCGCCGTCGTGCCGGTCGACCTGCACATCCCCGGCTGCCCGCCGACGCCGGTCGCCCTGCTCTCCGGCCTGCTCGCCCTGCTGACCGACGCTTCCGAGCGCTGAGCCGCCGACCCGGCCGGCATGGCGGACTCGGCTCACGACGGTCCGGCCGAGCAAGACGAGCCGGCAAATGCTACGTCTTTCGGACGCCATTCCTTCCGCCCTCTCCCCCTGAATTCGTCATGGCCGGGAGAAGGCCCGGCCATCCACGCCGCCAAGCTGCTCCTCACGTCGACAGCTGCGGCTCGTCCCGACGTGGATGCCCGGGACGAGCCCGGGCATGACGAGGAGGAGTGTCGGGGCCGGCGACCGCGAGCGATCATTTGCCCCGATCGAAAAAACTTGACCGTTTGATCAGGTTTTGATGAGCTTGGGGCAAGCGATGAAACGGCGGAGGCGGTCATGGCGGTGGCGGAACGGGGGGCCTGTCCCAAGGGTGGCAACGGCGGCGTCTTCGCCGATCTCCATGCGGCACTGACGCCGCATCAGGCCCAGGTCGAGGCGGAGCGCTGCTTCTATTGCTACGACGCGCCCTGTACCACCGCCTGCCCGACCTCGATCGACATCCCCCTCTTCATTCGCCAGATCTCGACCGGCAATGCGCTGGGCGCCGCCGGCACGATCCTGGAGGCCAATATCATGGGCGCCATGTGCGCCCGCGTCTGCCCGACCGAACAGCTCTGCGAGGAAGCCTGCGTCCGCAACACGGCGGAGGACCAGCCGGTGCGGATCGGCCTCCTGCAACGCCACGCGACCGACGCCCTGCTGGCGGACGGGCGCCAGCTCTTCGCCCAGGGGGCGGAGACAGGCAAGACGGTGGCCGTGGTCGGCGCCGGCCCGGCCGGCCTCGCCTGCGCCCATGCCCTCGCCCGTGCCGGCCATGCCGTCACCATCTTCGAAGGGCGGGACAAGGCGGGCGGCCTCAATGAATATGGCATCGCCGCCTATAAGGCGGTCGACGGCATCGCGGCCCGCGAGGTCGACTATATTCTGGGCGTCGGCGGTATCGAGGTGAAGACCGGCACGCGGCTCGGCCACGACGTTTCGCTCGATCTCCTCCGTGCGCAATTCGACGCGGTATTCCTCGGCATGGGCCTCGGCGGCGTCAATGCGGTCGGCGTGGCGGGGGAGGACCTGGACGGTGTCTTCGACGCGGTCGAGGTCATTGCCAAGATCCGCCAAGGCGAGCCGGTCGCGGTCGGCCGCCGCGCCATCGTGATCGGCGGCGGCATGACCGCGATCGACATCGCGGTGCAGGTCCGTCTGCTCGGCGCCGAAGACGTCACCATCGTCTACCGCGGCGAGGAAGCCCGCATGAAGGCGAGCCCCTATGAGCGCGAAGTGGCGCGCACGCGCGACGTCCGCATCAAGACCGGGCTGAAGCCGGTGCGGATCCTGGGGTTGAACGGCAAGGTCACCGGCGTCGAATTCGCCGGCCCCGGCGGCGAGATGGAAATCATCGCGGCCGACCAGGTGTTCAAGGCCGTGGGCCAGAAATTCCTGAGCGGGGAAGCCGCCGTCGCCCTCGACGGCTGGCGGATCAAGGTCGATGCCGAGCGCGCGACTTCCCTGCCCGGGGTCTATGCCGGGGGCGACTGTGTCGCCGGGGGACAGGATCTCACCGTCGCCGCGGTCGAGGACGGCAAGATCGCCGCCCGCGCCATCGACGCTTATCTCCGCGCCTGAGGGAGGGGACCATGGCCAATCTGACCAGCACGTTCGTCGGCATCAAGTCGCCCAATCCCTTCTGGCTGGCCTCGGCACCGCCGACCGACAAGGCCTATAACGTCGTCCGCGCCTATAAGGCGGGCTGGGGCGGCGTGGTGTGGAAGACCCTGGGCGAGGCCGGGCCGCCGGTGGTCAACGTCAACGGCCCACGCTACGGCGCCCTGCACGGCACCGACCGGCGGGTGATCGGCTTCAACAATATCGAGCTGATCACCGACCGGCCGCTGGAGCTGAACCTCCGCGAGATCAAGGAAGTGAAGCGGGACTGGCCGGACCGCGCCCTGGTCGTTTCCCTCATGGTGCCCTGCGACGAGGATTCGTGGCGCAACATCCTGAAGCAGGTCGAGGAGACCGAGGCGGACGGGGTCGAACTCAATTTCGGCTGCCCGCACGGCATGTCCGAACGCGGCATGGGCTCCGCCGTCGGCCAAGTGCCGGACTATGTCGAGATGGTCACCCGCTGGTGCAAGCAGCACACCCGGATGCCGGTGATCGTGAAGCTGACCCCGAATGTGACCGACATCAAAGTGCCCGCCCGGGCGGCCAAGCGCGGCGGGGCCGATGCCGTCTCCCTGATCAATACGATCAACTCGATCATCGGCGTCGACCTCGACGCCATGACGATTTCGCCCTCAACCGATGGCAAGGGCACCCACGGCGGCTATTGCGGGCCGGCGGTGAAACCCATCGCCATGAACATGGTGGCCGAAATCGCCCGCGATGCCGAGACGCGCGGCCTGCCGATCTCCGGCATCGGCGGTGTCACCACCTGGCGCGACGCGGCCGAATTCATGGCGCTCGGTGCCGGCAACGTTCAGGTCTGCACCGCCGCCATGGTCTATGGTTTCCGCATCGTTGAGGAGATGATCACCGGCCTCTCCGCCTGGATGGACGGCAAGGGCCATGGCTCGACCGCCGATTTCGTCGGCGCTGCCGTGCCCAATGTGACCGACTGGCAATATCTCAATCTGAACTATGCCGTGAAGGCCAAGATCGACCAGGATCTCTGCATCAAATGCGGGCGCTGCCACATCGCCTGCGAGGACACCTCGCACCAGGCGATCACCGCGCTCGTCGATGGCGCCCGCAAGTTCCAGGTGATCGACGAGGAATGCGTCGGCTGCAACCTCTGCGCCACCGTCTGCCCGATCGAGAATTGCATCACCATGGAGCCCCTGGTGGGCCTCGACCCGCGCACCGGGCGCGAGGTCGGCACCTCCTATGCCAATTGGACCACGCATCCGAACAATCCGAGCGTGAAGGCGGCGGAATGAGGGGGCATTGCCTATCCGCCGGGCAGAACTGGCGGTGCGGCGAAAAGGGTGCTTAAAATTTGTTGATCGCCGGCCCGGGGGGCGCGAATAATCCCTGACCGAATGGTCAGGT
>JAYSCC010000024.1:0-14838 GCA_041915065.1 Zavarzinia sp. | reverse complement strand
AGCCGAACAGGTCTTCCGCCAGGGCGTGATAGGCCGGCTTCGGGAAGGGGAACAGGACCCGCTGCACCCGCACCGTGCCGGCGCCGATGGTGTTCATCAGCTTGGCAAAGGTGAGCGTGATCGCCTCGGTCACCGGGCGGCCGATATCGCCGAGCGGCAGCACCTCGTCATATTCCGCCACCAGTTCGCCGTTCCGGACGTCGTGATGGGCCACGATCAGGGCGGTGCGCACCGGGAGATAATGCTCCAGCACCTCGATCGCCTGGCGCAGCGTCGCCGCACTCATGACGGCATAGGAGAGCACGCCATGGGCATGGGCCGCCAGGCGTTCCCCCACCAGGAGGCCGAGGGCCGGCTCCCCCGTGATCGCCAGCGCGTCACGGATCAACTGGCGGAGCAGCGGAAAGGGGATCTTCAGCGAGGGATCGCCCAGCCGGTCGCGCGACAATCCGTTGCCGGCCAGCCAGCGCTCGACGTCGCCGCCGCTCGCCATCATCTGTTCGGCGATCTGGCGGATGTAGAAGCCGGGGAGCGGAAATTCCGGGTCGATGGTCATGGTAGTGGTGGTATCTCGGCCCGCCGGATTGTCAAAAAATGACTGATCAAAGTCAAGCCCGCCCCTCACGGCGCTATCGCTCCTCATCCTAATTTGCGATCAGCGGCGCTGCGGCGCCGATGACGCGAGGAGACCAGGATGACCACGGCACAAGCCGGGCGCACAGGCGTGACCGCCCGGATCAACGACCAATCGATCACCGTCGCCCCCGACGAGACCCTGCTGACGGCGGCACTCCGCCAGGGCATCGCCTTTCCCCATTCCTGCCGGGTCGGCGGCTGCGCCAACTGCAAATGCAAGCTGGTCGACGGCAAGGTGAAGGAACTGACCGAGACGACCTATATCCTCTCGGACCAGGACCTGGACGAAGGCTATATCCTGGCCTGCCAGAGCGTGCCCAAGGGTGACATCGCCGTCGCGGTCGAGCTGCCGGCCGATGCAAGGCGCCAGCGCGTGACCGGTCGCGTCACCGGCCGGGAACGCCTGACCCACGACATCGCCCGCATCGAGATCCAGCTCGACAGCAGACTCGACTACAAGCCCGGCCAATTCGCCGACGTCTCGATCGCGGCCCTGCCGGGCATGACCCGCAGCTATTCCTTCGCCACCCCGCCGCGGGTCGACGGCAAGGTGGAGTTCTTCATCCGCAAGGTCCCGAACGGCGCTTTTTCGAGCCTGGTGAACGACCGCGACGTGGTCGGCGAGGCAGTTACCCTGGAAGGCCCGGGCGGCGATTTCTGGCTTCGCCCCGGCGAGGCGCCGGTGCTGCTGGTGGCCGGCGGTTCGGGCCTGGCGCCGATCCTGGCCCTGCTCGAGGCTGCGGTCGAAGCAGGCGTGAGCCGTTCGGTCACCCTGCTGTTCGGCGCCCGGCGCGAGCGCGACCTCTACGCCCTCGACCGGATCCGCGCCATCGAGGCCGCCTGGAAGGGCCGCTTCCGCTTCGTCCCCGTGCTCTCGGAAGCCGGTGACGCGGGCTGGGCCGGCGCGCGCGGCCTGGTCACCGACCATTTGCTGAACCACCACGAGGACGGTGCCGACGCCTATCTCTGCGGCCCGCCGGCGATGATCGACGCCGCCGAAGCCCTGCTGCGCGAACGTGGCCTGGGTCCCAAGCAGATCCATGCCGACCGCTTCCTGACCCGTCAGGACCTCGCCGCCAAGGGCGCCGAGGTGGCCGACAGCCGTCCGGTCGCAGGCGCCTTCGACTATCTGAAATTCTTCCTGTTCCATGCCATCGGCCTGGTCTCGTCGGCCTTCATCCTGGCCGGCGACTTCTGGCCGACGGTGGGGCTGATCGGTCTCATCGTCTTCTTCGTGATCGGCGATGGTTTCGCCGGCGACGACCTCTCGGTCCCGCATTACAAGCGAAGCTGGATCCTGACCGGGCAGCTCTGGCTCGCCCTGCCGATCCTCCTGCTCATCGTCGGCTCGGCGGTGTGGAGCGTGTCACCCGGCGATCCCCTCGGCATCGGCGCCCTGATCACGCAATTGACCGGCTATGACGCCCTGGCGGCCAAGGCGGCGAGCGGCCTCCTGGACCACGTCTCGGCCATCTTCTTCACCGGCTTCATGATCGGCACGATCGGCACCATCACGGCGCACGAGTTGACCCATCGGACCTGGGATCCGGTCTCCATGCTGGTCGGGCGTTGGTTGCTCGCCTTCAGCTTCGACACCAGCTTCTCGATCGAGCATGTCTACGGCCACCACCGCTATGTCTCGACCGAGAACGACCCGGCGACGGCACCGCGCGGTCGGAACGTCTATCATCACATCGTCGCCTCGACGGTGAAGAGCCTGGAATCCGCCTGGGCGATCGAAACGCGGCGGCTGCGCCGGCGCGGCTTCGGCCTCCTGTCCTACCACAACGCCTTCCTGCGCGGCCAGGTGATGAGCCTCGTGCTGCTCGCCGCTGCCTTCGCCATGGGCGGTGTCTCCGGCCTCGCCTTCTTCGTCCTGGCCGGGCTCTGGGGCAAGGCGCTGCTCGAGATCGTGAATTACATGGAGCACTACGGCATGGTGCGCAATCCGGCGACCCCGGTGCAACCGCGCCATTCCTGGAACACCACGAAGCGCATCTCGTCCTGGGCCATGTTCAACCTGTGCCGCCATTCGCACCACCATGCCCAGGGCGAGGTCCCCTATCAGGACCTGAAGCCCTTCCCCGAGGCGCCGGTGATGATCAGCGGCTATCTGAATACCATCCTGGTCGCCCTGGTGCCGCCGCTCTGGCACGCCATGATGACGCCCAAGGTGATCGCCTGGGACCGCGACTATGCGACGGCCGAGGAACTGGAACTGGTCAAGCGCGCCAACGCGAAGAGCGGCATGGCCGCCTTCACCGCCCGGGCCTGACGATCGAAGCCGGCGGGACGCGAGAGGTCCCGCCGGCAACTTTCCCATGAGGGTCAGCCGATCGCCCGCAGCAGTATGTCCTCCAGCCAATCGGCGAAGACCTGGAGCCGGCGGGAAAGATGCTGGCGGTGGGCATAGAGCAAGGTCATCGGCATCGGCGCGGCCCGGTAATCCGGCATCACCTCGACCAATTCGCCGGCCACCAGATGGGCGCGCACGTCATAGGCCGGGACCTGGATCAGGCCGAGCCCGGCCAGGCAACAGGCGATCATCGCCTCGGCACTGTTCACGGTGACACGGGCCGCCAGCGCGATATTGTTCAGCACGCCGTCCTCGAACCATTCCCAGGCGTCGACCCGGCCACTGGTGGGTGAGGCATAATTGACCGCCAGGTGACCCGGAAGATCCCGCGGGGTCAGCGGCACGCCGTGGCGGCCGAGATAGGCGGGGCTCGCCACATTGGCCATGACGAGATCGCCCATACGCCGCGCGATCAGCCCCGAATCGGCGAGCGGACCAACCCGCAACACGCAGTCGACGCTCTCCTCGACCATATTGACCGCCCTGTCGGTAATGCCGAGGTCGATATCGATGTCGGGATAGCGGTCGAGAAATTCCGGCAGGGCCGGCGCCACCACCAGTCGGCCGATCCGTCCCGGCACATCGATCCGGATGCGCCCGCCGGGGCTGGCCCCGGCATGGCGGAACAGGCCTTCCGTCTCTTCCATGTCGGCGACCAGACGGAGGCTTCGCTCGTAGAAAGCCGTACCGTCCTGCGTCGGCGTCACCCGCCGCGTCGTCCGGTGCAGCAGGCGCGCGCCGACCCGGGCCTCCAGCTCCTGTACCGCGGCCGAAACCGAGGAACGGGGCAGGCCCAGGCTGTCGGCCGCGCGCGTGAAACTCGAACACTCGACCACGCGGTTGAAGATGCGGAAAAGGTCGATACGGTCCATGACCCTATGATTGTTCGCCTATCCTGACCAATGATGTTGAAGGGGCCGGCTTTATCGATCAACCGACGACAGCGATCGTGCCCCGAATACGGGCGGCATGGGGCGGCCCGTCCCCACAGCGGGCAAGACGATGACTGAACATTCCATCGCGGGCAAGCGCATCCTGATCGCTGGCGGCGCGAAGAATCTGGGCGGGCTGCTGGCCGCCGATTTGGCCCAGCACGGCGCCGCTGCGATCGCCATCCATTACAACAGTGCGGCGACGGCCGCCGCGGCCGAGGCGACCAAGGCGGCCGTCACTGCCGCCGGTGCAGCCGCCTTTACCTTCCAGGCCGATCTCACCTCGGCCGCGGCCATGGCCAAGCTCTTCGCCGACGCCGGCGCCGCCATGGGTGGCATCGACATCGCCGTCAACACCGTGGGCAAGGTGCTCAAGAAGCCCATCACCGAAATTTCGGAAACGGAATACGATCAGATGAGCGCGGTCAACGCCAAGACCGCCTTCTTCTTCCTGAAGGAAGCCGGGCGGAACCTGACCGATCACGGCAAGGTCTGCACCCTGGTGACCTCGCTGCTCGGCGCCTTCACGCCCTTCTATGCCTCCTATGCCGGCACCAAGGCGCCGGTCGAGCATTTCACCCGCGCCGCCGCCAAGGAATTCGGCGCCCGCGGTATTTCGGTGACCGCGATCGGCCCGGGCCCGATGGACACGCCCTTCTTCTACCCGGCCGAGGAACCCGAAGCAGTCGCCTATCACAAATCGGCCGCGGCCCTGTCGCCCTTCTCCAAGACCGGTCTCACCGACATCCAGGACATCGTGCCCTGGATCCGTTTCCTGGTCTCCGACGGCTGGTGGATGACGGGCCAGACGATCCTGGTGAACGGCGGCTATACTACCAAGTAATACCCTGAGCGGAGACCCCATGACCGAGCCTTCGAGCGCTGCCCGATCCCACCCCCTGCTCCGCCCGCGCGACGGGCATCACGCGCGCGTGACCTTCGAGGAACTGTTCTTCGACCTGGTCTATGTCTTCGCGGTGACCCGCCTGTCGCACGGGCTGCTCCACCACCTGAGCCTGGCGGGGGCGGTGGAGACGCTGGTGCTGTGGTTCGCGGTCTGGCTCGGCTGGCAATATACCTGCTGGGTCACCAATTGGTTCGATCCCGAGACGCCACGCATCCGGGGCCTGTTGTTCACCGTGATGCTGGCGGCCCTGGTCATGGCGGCCGCGATCCCCGAAGCCTTCGGAGATCGTGGCATGATCTTCGCCCTCGCCTATGCCGCGATGCAGGTCGGGCGCACGGCCTATATCGTGGCGGTGCTGGGGCGTGACCATCCGCTCGCTCCCAACTACCGGCGCATGCTGGGCTGGCTCGTCATCGCCGCGGTGTTCTGGATCGCAGGCGGCCTCATGGAACACGAGGCGCGACTGGCGCTCTGGGCCGTCGCCGTGGTTTGCGAATATGTTTCGCCCATGATCGGTTTCGCGCTGCCCGGGCTCGGCCGCTCGCGCACCACGGATTGGACCATCGAGGGCGCCCATCTGGCCGAGCGCTGCCATCTCTTCGTGATCGTCGCCCTGGGCGAAACGCTGCTGACCACCGGCGCCGCCCTCTCCGATGCCGAGCATTGGGACGGCGGTACCGCCTCGGCGCTGGGCGCAGCCTTCCTCGGCACACTCGCCCTCTGGTGGCTCTATTTCGGCACCGCCAGCCGGGATGCCACGGCGACGATTACACGGTCCCGTGATCCGGGCCGGATCGGCGCCCTGTTCCACTATGTCCATGCCGTGCTGGTGGCCGGCATCATCGGTTGCGCCGTGGCCAATGAATTGCTGCTGGCCCATCCTCACGAAGAGGCCACGGCGGCCACCATCGCCGTCTTCATCGGCGGACCTGCGCTCTATCTGCTCGGCAGTGCAGCCTACAAATGGATCGTCTACGATTGCTTCCCGCTCTCGTCGCTGATCGGCGCGCTCGCCCTGGCCGTCCTGGTGCCGATCGGCCTGGCGGCCGACCTGCTCGCCATGAGCCTCGCCTCGACCGTCGTCATGCTCGTCGTCGGCACTATCGAGTGGCGCGCCCAGCAACGCTACCGGGCGGCCCGGAAGGATCCCGCCCGCGGCGGGACCCCCTAGGTCACTGCACCGCGGGCGCGGGCTGCCAGACCACGGAAGCGATGTCGAGCTTGGCCGGGATCAGTTTCAGGCCGGCGAAGACATCGGCGATGGCTTGCTGATTGGCCACCGCCTCGGCCGTCAGGAATTTGGCGTCATAGGTGTAGCGCTTCAGCGCGGCCAGGGCGACGTCCTTGGGCAGGCCGATCTGGGGTGCCACCACGTCGGCCGCGGCGTCCAGATTGGCGGCGATCCAATGGTCGTCCTCGGCGATCGCCTCGATCACCGCCTTCAGCACGTCGCCATGCGCGGTCGCGAAGGGCTTGGCCGCGATGTAGAAATTGTAGTTGGCGGCAGCACCGACGCCGTCGACCAGCTTGCGGGCGCCGATCTGCGCCTCGGCCGCGGCATAATAGGGATCCCAGATCACCCAGGCGTCGACGGCGCCCTTCTCGAAGGCGGCGCGGGCATCGGACGGCTTCAGGAACACCGGCTCGATATCGCTATAGGCGAGACCGGCCTTCTCCAGCGCGCGCACCAGCAGGAAATGCACGTTGGAGCCCTTGTTCAGCGCGACCTTCTTACCCTTGAGTTCAGCGACGCTGCGGATCGGCGAATCCTTCGGCACCAGGATCGCCTCGGCCTGTGGGGCCGGCGGCTCAGCGCCGGCATAGACGAGATCGGCCCCCGCCGCCTGGGCGAAGACCGGCGGCGTCTCGCCCACGACGCCGAAATCGATGGCACCGACATTGAGGCCTTCCAGCATCTGCGGCCCGGCCGGGAATTCGGTCCAAGTCAGGTCGACGCCCTTTTCCTTCAGCTTGCGCTCGAAGTCGCCGCGCGCCTTGATCACAGACAGGACCGAGCCCTTCTGCCAGCCGAGGCGCAGCGTCATATTCTCGGCCAAGGCGCTGCCGGCCCCGGCGCCCAGGGTGGCCAGCGCCGCCAGGGTCGCCGCGCTGCGCAGGATCCATCGTCTCGTCGTCATCTCGTCCTCATCATCGCAGGGCCGGCCGTGGCCGACGTCAGAAGCGACGATGCCGAGGCGGGCGGAGGCACCCAACCAAGAAAAACTTCTATGGTTTTCGCCCGCCGCCGCCCGAGCGGAAGGGAAAATGCTTTTCACTTATCGTCACTTGGCGGCGCCCGGCCTCGGGCCTAGCCTCGATGGCCCCCTCGTTTTCCAGGACAGGACGCCGATGAACTTCCAGCAGCTCCGGATCATCCGCGAAGCGGTCCGCCAGGACTTCAACCTGACCGAAGTGGCCGCCACCCTCTTCACCTCGCAGTCCGGCGTCTCCAAGCACATCAAGGACCTCGAAGAGGAACTGGGCATCGACATCTTCGTGCGCAAGGGCAAGCGCCTGCTCGGCCTGACCTCGCCCGGCAAGGAAGTCGCCGCGATCGTCGAGCGCATGTTGCTCGACGCCCAGAACATCAAGAACGTCGCCCGCCAATATGCCGCCCAGGACGAGGGCCAGCTCACCGTGGCCGCGACCCATACCCAGGCGCGCTACGCCCTGCCGCCGGTGGTGGCCGATTTCAAGCGCGCCTTCCCCAAGGTCCACCTCAGCCTGCATCAAGGCGGGCCGGACGAGATCGTGCGCCTGCTGATCGAGGGCAAGGCGGACATCGGCGTCGCCACCGAAGCCCTGGCCAACATGCCGGACCTGGTCTCCTTCCCCTATTACGTCTGGCATCACGCGGTCGTGGTGCCGGCCGGGCATCCGCTGGAAACCGTGGCCGAGCCGAGCCTCGAAGAGATCGCCCGCTATCCGATCGTCACCTACCACGAGGGCTTGACCGGACGCGCACGCATCGACGAAGCCTTCGCCGCCGCCGGCATCGTGCCCGACATCGTGATCGAGGCGCAGGACGCCGACGTGATCAAGGCCTATGTCGAGATCGGCCTCGGCATCGGCATCATGGCCCCCGCCGCCTTCGATGCCCTGCGCGACACCGGGCTCCGCCTGCTGCCCGGGCGGCCGTTCAAGGAGAATGTCGCCCGCCTAGCGATCCGGCGCGGCCATTTCCTGCGCAGCTACGCCTATCGTTTCATCGAGGGCTGCAATCCCGGCCTCGCCGAAAAGGACCTGCGCGCCGCCGTCGCCGCCCTGCCGACCCGGGACGACTGAAAAAGCATTTCGACTCTGCTTATTTGCCGGAGCGCCCGGCGGCGGGAATGATCGGTGGTCCGATCCACCGAGGTGCGTTCCATGGCCGTCTCTGCCGACACCTCCCGCATTCCAGGGAGGCGCCTGTCCCCTGGCCTGAAGCGGGGCCTGCTGCCCTGGCTCGCCCCCCTCGTCCTGCTCGGCCTGTGGCAGGCGGCTTCCTCCTTCGGCCTGCTCTCGACCCGCGTGCTGCCGGCGCCGAGTGCGGTGATCGCCGCCTTCGTCGCCGCGCTCGAAGACGGCAGCCTGCTGAACCATACCGCGATCAGCGCCTGGCGCGCGCTCGAGGGCCTGGTGATCGGCGGCGGCATCGGCTTCCTGTTCGGCGTCGTGAACGCCACCTGGCGCCCGGCCGAGCAACTCTTCGACACCTCGATCCAGATGCTGCGGAACGTGCCGCATCTCGCCATCATCCCGCTGGTCATCCTGTGGTTCGGCATCGGCGAAGGGGCGAAGATCTTCCTGGTCGCCATCGGCGCCCTGTTCCCGATCTATCTGAACACCTATCACGGCATCCGCACGGTCGATCCCGCGCTGATCGAGATGGCGCGGGTCTATGGCCTGTCCCGGCGCGAATTGTTCTGGCGTGTCGTGCTGCCGGGTGCCCTGCCCTCGATCCTGGTCGGCTTCCGTTTCTCCCTCGGCATCGTCTGGCTCACCCTGATCGTGGCGGAGACCATCTCGGCCTCCTCCGGCATCGGCTATATGACAATGAACGCCCGCGAATTCCTCCAGACCGACGTCGTCCTGCTCGGCATCATCATCTATGCCCTGCTGGGCAAGGCGGCGGATAGCGCCACCAAGGCGATCGAGCGCCGCGTGCTGGCCTGGCATCCCTCCTTCCAGGAAACCCGTGAGGTGGCGGCATGACCGTGCTCGACCTGCAGGCCCGCCGCGTGCCCGAGCCCCGGCGCCAGTCCGAACTGCCGGCGGGCGAAGCCGGCCTGGCGATCCGCGTCGACGGCGTCACCAAGGGTTACGGCACGCGCACCGTGCTGCAATCCCTCTCGCTCGAAGTCGAGGCCCGGCGCATCGTCGCCATCGTCGGCCGTTCGGGCGGCGGCAAGTCCACCCTGCTGCGCCTGCTGGCCGGGCTGGAGAGCCCGGATTCGGGCACGCTGGCGATCGGCGGCGAGCCCGCGACACGCCAGCAGTCCCATGTCCGCCTGATGTTCCAGGACGCCCGCCTGCTGCCCTGGCAGCGCGTGCTCGGCAATGTCGGCATCGCGCGGACGCCGGGTTGGGAACGCGCCGCGCGCGAGGCGATCGACCATGTCGGCCTGTCCGGCCATGCCGATGATTGGCCACGCACCCTTTCGGGCGGGCAGAAGCAGCGCGTCGCCCTGGCCCGCGCCCTGGTCAGCCGGCCCGGCGTCCTGCTACTCGACGAGCCCTTCGGCGCCCTCGACGCCCTGACCAAGCGCGACATGCACCAGCTCCTGACCCGGATCTGGGGCGAGCGCGGCTTCACCACCGTGCTGATCACCCATGACGTCGCCGAGGCGATCGCGCTGGCCGACCGCGTGCTGGTGCTGCGCGAGGGGCGTTTCGTGGTCGACGTCGACGTGCCGTTCGAACGCCCGCGCCGGATCGAGGATGCCCGCGTCGGCACTCTCGCGGCACAGATCCTCCGTGAAGTCTGATTACCGTCGGAAAAGAAAAATGAGCCAGCCCATCGCCACAGCTAACGTCTTCTGGTTCCTGCCCACCCATGGCGACGGCCGCTATCTCGGCACCGGTGTCGGCGGGCGTTCCGTCGACCTCGGCTACCTCACGCAGATCGCCCAGGCGGCCGACCGTCTCGGCTATTACGGCGTGCTGATCCCGACCGGCAAGAGCTGCGAGGACAGTTGGCTGGTCGCCTCCGCCATGGTGCCGCTGACCCAGCGCCTGCGCTTCCTGGTCGCCGTGCGTCCCGGCTTGCAGCCGCCGACGCTCGCCGCGCGCATGACCGCGACCCTGGACCGCCTGTCGAACGGCCGCGCCCTGATCAATATCGTGACCGGTGGCGACCCGATCGAGAACAAGGGCGACGGCATCTTCCTGTCCCATGCCGAACGCTACGCCGTGACGCGGGAATTCCTCGATGTCTACAAGCGCCTGCTGGCCGGCGAAACGGTCGATTTCAAGGGCGACCACATCAATGTCGAGGGCGCCCAGCTGCTGTTCCCGACCGTGCAGGCGGGTGGCCCGCCGCTCTATTTCGGTGGCTCCTCGCCCGAAGCGAATGCGGTCGCGGCAGAGAGCGTCGACAAATATCTGACCTGGGGCGAGCCGCCGGCCGCGGTCGCCGAGAAGATCGCAGCGGTCAAGGCGCTGGCCGAGGCCAAGGGCCGCAAGGTCAGCTTCGGCATCCGCCTCCACGTCATCGTGCGCGAGACGGCGGCGGAAGCCTGGGCCGCGGCCGACCGTCTGATCTCCCATGTCGACGACGCCACCATCGCAGCCGCGCAGAAGATCTTCGGCCGCATGGATTCGGAAGGCCAGCGGCGCATGTCCGCCCTGCACGGCGGCCGGCGCGACAAGCTCGAAGTGGCGCCCAACCTCTGGGCCGGGGTCGGCCTGGTGCGCGGCGGCGCCGGCACCGCGCTGGTCGGCGATCCCGAGACGGTGGCCGCCCGCATGCGCGACTATATGGACATCGGCATCGACAGTTTCGTCCTCTCCGGCTATCCGCATCTCGAGGAAGCCTATCGCTTCGCCGAACTGGTGTTCCCGCGCCTGCCGCTCGCCCATGCGACGCCGGGTGTGATCGCGACCACCGCCAATACCGGCCCCTTCGGCGAGACGATCGCCAACGACATCCGCCCGGCGGCCCGCGCCGCCCAATCCTGAGGGAGGCGCGCGATGATGGCCGACGGCAAGGCGACGACGGAACGCGAGACGACATACCGCCGCCCGGCGGAAGCCGCCCGGCCGCTCTCGGTCGCGGTCGTGGGCGGCGGCGTCTCGGGGGCTGCCGTGGCCATCCACCTGGCGCGGCTGGGCGCCGCCCCCCTCGACCTCCATATCGTCGAGCCGCGCGACCGAATCGGTTACGGCCTCGCCTATGACACGGCGGAGCCGGCGAACCGGGTCAATGTGCCGTCCACCCGTCTCTCGCTCTTCGCCGCCGATGCCGATCATTTCGACCGCTGGCTGAAAACAGCGGGCGCTCTGGCCGACGATCCCGAGGCGACGCTGGCGGACGGGCGATGTTACGCCCGCCGCCACACCTTCGGCCGCTATGTCGAGGCGAGCCTGCAGCAAGCCCTGGCGGCACGGCCCGAGATCGCCCTCCGCCATCACGCCGCCAGCGCCGTCCAGGCCGAAGCGCAGGGCAGCCTCTACCGCCTGCTGCTCGACGACGGCAGCGCGCTGACCGCCGACATATTGGTCCTGGCCAGCGGCCACCCGCCGCCGGCCCCGCCCGACCTGCTGGCCCCGCTCGCCGGCCATCCCCGCTACCTGACCGATCCCTGGGCCGACGAGGCCTTGAACCGGATCCGCCCGGACGACCGGGTGGTCGTGATCGGCACCGGCCTCACCATGGCCGACATCGTCGCCGCCCTGGAGCGGCGCGGCCACCGCGGCGCCATCCTCGCCGTGTCGCGCCGGGGCCTGCTGTCGCGCGGCCAGGCCGAGAGCGCCTACGAGCCTCTCGGCGATTTCGCCACGGCGCCCTGCACCAGCGCCCTCGCCCTGTTGCGCAAGATACGCGCCGTGGTGGCCGAGGCCGAGGCCGCCGGCCGGCCTTGGCAGGCGGTCTTCGATGCCGTCCGGCGCGACGCCCAGCGGCAATGGGCCGCCTTGCCCCCGGCCGAACGGCGCCGCCTGCTGCGCTGGCTGCGGCCCTGGTGGGATGCCCATCGCTATCGGACGCCGCCCCAGGTGCAACAACTGCTCGACCGCCTGCGGGGCGAGGGCCGCCTCGCCATCCGGCGTGGCCATCTGGCCGGGGCTGCCCGCCGGGGCGAGGCGATCGCCCTCGCGCTCCGTCACGGCGACACGCTGACCAGCCTGGAGGCCGATGCCCTGGTGGTGGCGACCGGCCCGGCGCCCCAGGCGATGATCGAGGGCAGCCCGCTGCTCTCCAGCCTGGCCGCGGCCGGGCTGATCGCGCCCGACCCCCTCGGTCTCGGGCTCGCCACCGACCGGGAGAGCCGCGCCCTCGGCCAGGGCGGGCAGGCACGCGACACGCTGCTGGTGGCCGGCCCGCTGGCCCGCGGCACTTTCGGCGAATTGGTCGGCGTGCCCCAGGTCTCCGCCCAGGCGGAAGCGATCGCCGCCCGCATCCGGCGCCTGATCGCCCCGTCGGCCGCCAAGGACCTGCCGCACTGATCACGCCCGATTGCCGCCGCGCCACCGGGTTGCTATTTTGTTCGCAACCTGCGGACGGCGGATTCGGCGGTGACTTCGGACGGACGGAAAATCATCCATATCGACATGGATGCCTTCTATGCCTCGGTCGAGCAGCGGGACGACCCGGCCCTGCGCGGCCGGCCGGTCGCGGTCGGCGGGTCGGCACTGCGCGGCGTGGTCGCAGCCGCCAGCTACGAGGCGCGGAAATTCGGCGTCCACTCCGCCATGCCCTCGGTCACGGCCAAGCGGCTCTGCCCCGAACTGGTTTTCGTGCGCCCCCGCTTCGACGTCTACAAGGCGGTGTCGCGCCAGATCCGCGCGATCTTCCTCGACTATACGCCGCTGGTCGAACCGCTCTCACTCGACGAAGCCTATCTCGACGTGACCGAGAACCTGAAACACATGCCCTCGGCCACGCTGATCGCGGCCGAGATCCGCACCCGTATCCTGGCGGAGACCGGCCTGACCGCCTCGGCCGGGATTTCCTACAACAAATTCCTGGCCAAACAGGCCTCGGACCAGATGAAGCCGAACGGCCAATTCGTCATCACGCCGGACATGGGCGCGGATTTCGCCGCCGCCCTGCCGGTCGGCAAGTTCCACGGCATCGGCCCGGCGACCACGAAGCGCATGAACGCCCTCGGCATCTTCACCGGGGCGGATCTGAAGGCACGCAGCCCCGAATTCCTGGCCCACCATTTCGGCAAGGCCGGGCCCTATTTCCATGCGATCGCGCAAGGGCGGGACGGGCGCCGCGTGGTGCCGGACCGGCCGCGCAAATCGATCGGCTCCGAAACCACTTTCCGCGAAGACCTCTCGGCTCCTGCCCCGCTCGAAGACGGCGTGGCGGAGCAGGCGGCCGACGTCTGGCACCACTGCGAGCGTTTCGGCCTGACCGGCCGCACCGTCACGGTGAAGATCAAATTCGCCGATTTCCAGATCGTCACCCGGAGCCATACCACGCTGGCCCCGCTCGCCGGCCTGGCCGAGTTGACGCGCGAGAGCATCGCCCTGCTGCGCGGCGCCTATCCCCTGCCGAAGCCGGTCCGCCTGATCGGCGTCACCCTGTCGAACCTGGGTCCGGCCGCGGCGCCCGCGCCGGTCGACCAGCTCGCCCTCGACCTCGGCGGCCACTGCCCATATTGAGCAGTGCCAGCACCGGCCCGGCGCGGCAGAATGCGCCCGGGCGGGACATCACCCGGATGCCGCCGAACAATAACGACCGGGGAGGGACACATGGCCGGGAATGACAAGAAGGATCAGCGCGGCAAGCGCGGGCTCGACAGGCGCTCGCTCTTGATCGGGGCGGCCGGCGGGGCCGCGGTGGCGGGGGCCGCCGGGGCGGGCTATGTCACGCTGGACCATGCCGTGCGCAAGCTCCGCACGCCTGCCGCGGTCGAAGGCGGCGGGCCGGCGCAGGTCGCCGAATCCTTCGCCGATTCGAGACCCTCCTATACCGAGCGGCCGGACCCGAAGCCGGGCAAGCCCAATGTCGTGGTGATCGTGCTCGACGATGTCGGCTTCGCCGATCTCGGCTGCTACGGCAGCGAGATCGCAACGCCCAATATCGACCGCCTGGCCGGACAGGGGCTCCGCTATTCCAATTTCCGTACCTGCGCCATGTGCTCGCCCACAAGGGCCTCGCTGATGACCGGGCTCAACCATCATTCGGCCGGCATGGGCTGGCTCGCCGATCTCGATTCCGGCTATCCCGGCTACCGGGGCGACATGACGCTCGAAGCCGCGACCCTGGCGGAAGTCCTGCTCGACGAAGGCTGGTCCACCCTTCATGTCGGCAAATGGCATGTGAACGTCGCCCATTCCAACGGCGCCGCCGGGCCCTATCACAATTGGCCGACCAGCCGCGGTTTCGAGCGCGCCTATTGGTTCCAGGGCCACTCGACCGATTACTACCGCCCCTCCGAACTGTTCGAAGACCGCGCCCCGCTCGAAGTGCCCCAGGGCGAATATTACGCCCTCGACGACCTGACCAACCGCGCCGTCGCCTATCTCCACACCCAGAAGGCGCTGGAGCCGGAACGGCCCTTCTTCCTACAGGTCGCCTATCCGGCCGCCCATTCGCCGCTCCAGGTCCCGGCCGAATCCCGCGATGTCTACAAGGGAAAATATGACGCCGGTTGGGATGTCATCCGTGCCGCCCGGCTGGAACGCCAGCGCAAGATGGGGATCGTGCCGGAGACCACGGAACTGCCGCCGCTCGCCCCCGGCGTCTCCACTTGGGATGCCTTGGGTTCCGACGAGAAACGCCTGTTCGCCCGCTATATGGAAGTCTACGCCGGCCTGATCACCAGGCTCGATGCCGCGATCGGCCGCCTGATGGA